>NZ_BBOC01000097.1:0-18884 GCF_001485335.1 Type-D symbiont of Plautia stali
AGCATCTTTTTTCAATTCGTCTGTAGAAAATTCGATACCGTTAGCTGTAGTTATATTTTTGATAATATTAATAATGTATTCCTTTTTCAGGCATAAATGTTTAAAATCAGGTCGATAAATAATTTTATTCTGCTAGTCCTCCCTATCCTTTAGTAGAGGCAGAGCATTTATCATGACATAATCATCTGCTTTTATTAAAAAAATGGAGTTCTGATGCGCCTTTTAATAATAAATATTAAAAACTCACCTTGGAATGAATTTAAAAAAGATCTTATTAAAAGAGGTTTTATATATGATGAAGTAAATAGTTATAAAATTGCTTTTTATTACATAAAAGAGACATCCTACGATATGTGCTTAATTCATCAGTCGGTTGGTGACAACTCTTCAGCATCTCATTTACGGCAGTGGAGAAGACAACATATAAAAACCCCTGTAATTATACTTTCTGATATATTAAATCCTGAAATTGTTCTAGAGAACCTCAAAAAACGGAGCGGATGATTTTATCAGCCTGGACACAGAATATGAGGAAATATATGCAAGAATTAATGCTGTTATACGCCGAGGACATGGTTACTGTACTTCTATAATAAATCTTTATCCCTATGAAATTGATATAGATGATCGTTCTCTTAAGATAAATGGTAAAAGAATAAAATTAACGGATTTTGAATACATTGCCATGGAAGCTTTAATTATTAACGCAGGAAAAACGGTATCCAGAAATCATTTTATGTACAGGTTTTATGATAACCCATGCAACAAGGACATAAAGATTGTAAGTGTGATAATTTGCAGGTTGAGAAAAAAACTGGGAAGGCATATTAACGGGCACCAAATAACAACCATAAAAAACAAAGGTTATAGTTTTTTAAGATAAGTTTATAAATATAGAATTAATATTCTATAAAAACAATCTTAATGAATTTCACCTTGCCCAACATTATCCAGTAACAAAGAGATTATGCTCGCCACCTTAGCGAACTTATTTATCATTTTTCAAATATTTCAGGAGGATAACAACTTAAGTTTGTTATATTAAACACCCTTTTGCTAACCCCAACATAACATGGAAACTGAGTGGTGTATTTATGAAAAACACTTCGTACTTGATTTTATTACTTTCTTCTTTTTTTCTCCATCATATGCATGGAGTTTTTCATTGCAAACCGATAAAACGCATTACGAGATTGACCCTTCAACATTAAAAATAAGCGCGAACGATGTAATTGTTAATAATCCTCATCCTGTACAGGAGGTTAATAATCTTGAGATATTCCCATTGTACGTGACATGGCACTGGCCACAGAAAGACATTGATATCGTAGCGCAAGTGAATGGAGAAGACCTTCGCCTCACTTTCAAAAGTGCTCGTTCACAAACACTCAACTGGTTCAGTATGCCACCTCACATAAACATGCTTGAACTTCCTTTAGGTGAAGGTAGTCAGATACCTCTCAGCAATGCTGACTGGTTGTCTTATCTCACGGAGGAAGTCTCCAACATTGATACCAATTTTGATTTGAAACTACCTCTGTGGGGACTGGAAAAAGGAGACAATGTCTTTAGCTGGATTGTATTATCCCCGTTTAACAATCAGATTTCTTTCACCAAGACTGATAAGAGTTTGAAAATGGATGGGTCTCATATTTTTAACAAGTTTAATCAGGATGACCCTTTCGAAGTTATTTTACATGTGGGTACTTCTAAGCTCTCAGGTGCGATTAGTTATCGAAAGTATCTACAAGACACCGGGCAGTTCAGTTCGTTGAGCGATAAAATTGCAATATCTCCGGAAGGAAATAAACTTATTGGTGCAACACATATCTATTTATGGGGAAACACACTTCTCGCTCAGGAGGATGTTAATAATTGGTCTGACCTCGTTAACTTCCTGAGGTCTCCTGACGGGAATAATCTGATGAAAGGAATATCGCATGAAGACAGAGCGATTCTGAGGAGTTTAACCGCAGGTGAACCACAGTTATGGCAAAAACAATCTCTTATCGAAGCCATCAACAACGCGCTCATTGCTCTCGTACCTCTCAACTCCTCACCCGATAGCCCAACATTTCTCATGGCACAGCATCAACAGGCAGAAAAGGTACGTCTTCTTGCTGAGCGGCTTCTGGGAAAATTTCTTTTACCATCGGACCAATGGGGCCCGGGTCTTTCTGAGTCGGTTATCAAACCATTAAAAGATGCCGGATTATCACGTTTGTGGTTAGGCACAGACAACTGGACTGCAGCATTTCTGCATCCTCAGGCGGTAATTCGTGCAAAGGAATCCGGATATTTAATCGCCAGTTATGATTCATATGATACCGGTATTCCAAGAGGACTCAATGACAGCTGGCTTACAGCCCAGCTTCCCAAAAATTTGGTTGAAAAATGCGCCATCGTTCGTGCGGACGGCACTAAAAAGCCCGGGTTTGGGAAGCAGGGATATTATCTGAATCCCGGCTGTGTTCTCCCATTTTCTCAACACAGAATGCGTGAGATAGTCGGGCTGGCCGCCTTAAACAGCCTGTTTCTTGATGTTGATGGAACCGGCATGGTGTCTGATGACTATCATCCAGAACATCCAATCAGTTCAGAACAGATGGCAGCTGACCGTAATGCTCGCATGGCTTGGTTTGTTAATGCGTTTAAACTTCCGCTGGGTTCAGAAGACGGAAACGCGGTTACAGCGCGTCACCTTATGTTTGCACATGGCATGGAAACGTGGGGGTTTGGCTGGCGCGACAGAGATATGAGATACGAAAAAAAATCGCAGTATTATCTTGGCGCATGGTGGCCAAGCTCACAACCGGCCACATTTTTCACCCCGGCAAAAGTGAAAGAACAGTACCAAACTGTTGTCTTCGATCCCCGCTACCGCCTGCCATTATATCAGGCCGTTTTTCATGACTCTGTAATAACATCACACCACTGGACTTTTGATAACCTCAAATTCAGCGACGTTAAAACAACGCGTTCGTTACTGAGTCAGTTGTATAATACACCTCCGCTTTTCAATCTCAGCAGAGGCACCCTGAAAGAAAGATTACCAGAAATCATTAAGGCCGACGCCAGTTTCCGTATTTTGCACAGTGCACTATGGGATAAAGCGTTAACTGATTTCAGCTGGCTGGATAGTTCAGGTCTTGTACAGGAGACGAAATTCAGTGATGGTTCAGTGCTGACCGCAAATTTCAGTGATAGAAAGTTTAAAGACATTTCAGGTCATACTCTCCGGGCTGAACTGTCGGATGGCCGTATTCTAAATTTCGGCCAAGATTAAATTATACTTAATTTAAAATGCCTGATCTAAATCAGGCATTTTAAACAGTTAAATAAATTTTTTTCATCTTTTGTGATTGATAAAATTACAGAGTATCAAGACGTGATAAAAAGATATCACTCGTTAACGCTCATCAGTTTTACTGTTTACTTCATAAAGTAAATCAAAAAGATAATTTAAATTCTATTAATAACATAGTGTGAGTATAACCCCTCTTCACCAGGTCACTGTCAGTTCTTTCATGGTGTGTACATTTCTGAGACCTACAGATTCAGTTGAAAAAGAAGTTTTCTTTTAACTCATTCTTTTACCAGGTGCTCACCCTGGAGTGCCTGGTACGATCGTTACGGGGCCAGTTTCTGAAACTTAGCATTATTTTCAGTAAGTTAAGCGGCGTTATTTGCTGGAACTGTTTCCGCTCGCCCTGCTTTTTATTCCGGGCCGTCCAGGTTATTCTCCGTATACGGGAGAATAGCCTGAAAACCGATCCACAGGGGATCCGGTGAGGATCGATTTATTCCCGTGGTTTTCGCTGGACAGACGCGCGAAAATACGTTCTCACCCGCCCGACGACGGAGATTGAAATTCTGAGCACTTTACCCCGTGAAATTCCGCAGAATTCGCACAGCGGCGTCACTGAGCACAATCTGCACAATTCCGGCGCCGCGCGCTACTTTGACTATGAAAGCGCGGTGGCGCTGCGCAACCTGGCCGCCGCCTACGGCACCGACATGCCCCGCTACCTGCTGGCCCCCGAGGTGGCGGTGCTGCTGTCTAAGGTGACCGATCTCCGCAAACGACTGTTTATCGATGCCCTCTGGAACACCGGCGGAAGGCTCAACGAGATCCTGCCGCTGACCCGGGAGGACTTCGTGCTCGATGACCCGCTGACCGGGGCACCGCTGTCGTCACCGTTCGTGGTGCTGCGCACCCTCAAGCAGCGGGGGCTGGAAGAGGCGGCCCGCAACCGCAGCCGCCGGCGCGGCCGCCCGACGAAAGAAGAGCAGCAGGCGGAGCGGGAGGTGGAAGCGGAGATCCGCGATAACCCGCCGCGCGCGGTGCCGCTCACCGATCCGGGATTCGTGCAGCGGCTGAGGGAGTGGTTTGCGACGGTGAGCCCGCCGGCGGGCGCCCGCCTGTGGGACATCAAAAGCGAGGACACCGCGCGCAGCTGGATCTCACAGGCGGTGGCGGCCGCGGAGCGTGACGGCGTCACCTTCTCCATCCGGCCGGTGACGCCGAAGACCTTCAGGGACTCGTTTGCGATGCATCTGGTGCAGCATCAGGTGCCGCAGAAGGTGATCCAGACCCTGATGGGGCACAAGGACGCCAGGTCCACCGAGTGGTATACCCGGGTGTTTGCGCTGGACGTGACCCGCCAGCTCGGCGTGCGGTTCTCGATGGACGCCGCGGAGGCCCGGGCGCTGCTGCCGGGGGGGCGGTGATGATGACGGAGTGGGAGAATTTTGTGACGCTCCCGGACCTGCTGCTGATGGCCGGGCTCGGGGCGGTGAATCTTTATCTCTGGGTCAGTCTGGGTGCAGAGGTCCGGCGGTGGCGCCGGCGACGGTCCCGGCTGGATCTACCGCGCCTGCAGGTTCAGTTTCTGCCGCCTGAGCGATCGCCGCTGCCGCTGCTGCTCACGACGCTGGTGACGGGGCTGGCCAGCGCCTGGATGCTGGCCGTGATCCTGCCCGTCGTCTAGGCCGTAAAGGCATCACGGAGGCGGAACGTGCCCCCGGCGGAAAAAAGGCGGTCGCCGGGGTCACGGTCTGATTGCTAACAGCGCGTGATTACTCATAATAAAGCTCCGTTTATTATCAGGATCTGACCGTATGCTCCTCAGGAGAAAAAAACACCGTACCCACGGTGAGGATCGCCTGCTCGCCCTCACGCTTGCCACCACGGCGGGCGTCCTCAACGCCATGGCCTTTGGTGCGTTTGGCTTCTTCCCCTCTCATATGACGGGCAACACCTCCCAGCTGTCTGCGGAGGCGGGCAGCTGGGATCTGCACGGGCTGCTTTTTCTCGCGGTGTTGATCCTGGCCTTCGTGACGGGCGCCACGCTGGCGCGCCTCGCCGTGGCCTTCGGGCTACGCCGTAACGTGCGCACGGTATTCTGCCTGGTGCTGCTGTGTGAGGGCATGCTGCTGCTGGCCACCTCGCTGGTTGAAATCCGGTGGTACAGCATCCGCAATAACGGCGAGGTGCTGGTCACGCTCGCGCTGCTCATGGGGCTGCATAACGCCACCTCCACCCAGCTGTCCGGCGGGCGGGTCAGGTCAACGCACGTGACAGGGACCCTGACCGATGCCGGTATGGCGCTGGGCTCCTGGCTCAGGGCGTCGGTCAGCCGGCGCGAAGCCGCCGACGCGCCCGTTCACCGGGCGCTGCTCAGCACGCACCTCGTGACCATCGTCTCATTCCTGTCGGGATGCGTTGCCGGCTATTTTCTCTTTGTGCGGTTTGGGTTTAACGCCATGGCGGGGCTGGCCTGCCTGCTCATCCTCATCGCGCTCGGGGGCATTGCCCGCGCGCTGCATCTGACCGGCTGGCGTTTCTGGTAGCGGCCGGTACTTTCAGAGACTGCTTCACGCGCAGATAACCGCACCCTGACGCTGCTGACCTGAGGCCACGGGCCGCCCTGGCAGGCGGTCTAGCGCTGAGTAAAAAGCTGGAGTCAGGCAATGCGACGGGCCGCGCCGGCATCTGCTGAACGTCCTTTTATCTGCCATCTTTAAGTCTGCTCGCTCATCTTTCCGGGGAAATTATGTCACTGCGCTCGCTTCAGGCTCTTTGCCTGGTTAATTTTTTTATGGCAGACGTCAGGGACGGTCTGGGGCCGTTTCTGGGGATATTTATGACTGAACATCACTGGAAGCCAGAGTCCATCGGCTGGGTGATGACGTCAGCAGGCGTGGCCAGCCTGCTTGTCACTTTACCGGCGGGTATCGCGGCGGACGCGGTCAGAAACAAGCGGATGATGCTGGTCACCGGCACCCTGACCGTTATTCTGGCGACGATCATGCTCTGGTATTTTCCCAGTCCTGCCGTGACGGTTGTCTCTCAGGTCATGACCGGACTGGCGGCCGCGTTCATTGCCCCTCTGATGACCGCCATGACGCTGGGCCTGACGGGGCCTGAAAAGTTTGGTCATCAGACGGGCAGAAACGAAGCGTTCAACCACGCGGGTAACATGACGGCGGCCGCGGTGGCAGGCGCCTCGGTCTGGTACTGGGGAACCGGTGCCGTATTTGTGCTGATGACGGTGATGGCCCTGCTGGCCACGGCCTGTGTCATGGGGATCCGCGATCGAGATATTGATAACAGGCTTGCCCGCGGGCTGAACGCGGACGCCGGTCACGCTGCCCTTCCGCGCCTGTCTGTGCTCCTTCACGAGCCCGCACTGCTCATCGGCGGCGTCACGGTTCTGCTGTTTCATCTGGGCAACGCGGCCCTTTTGCCCATGCTGAGCGTCCGGGTAGCGGCTTCACCGGAGGCGGGGATTAATCCGGGCGTGTTTGCCGCGGCCACCGTGATTATTTCGCAGGCCGTGATGATCCCGGTTGCGCTCTATGCCGCGCGCCGGGCGCAGCGCACGGGCTATCTTTCTCTCATCACTGCGGCCCTGTGTATCCTGCCCGTACGGGCCGCCGTGGCCTCCCTCGGTGACGGCATCGCGTTCATGCCCGCGATCCAGATACTGGACGGAATGGCGGCCGGTCTTCTCGGGGTTGCCGTGCCGGGCTTTGTGGTCAGGGTGCTTGACGGTAAAGGGCACACCAATGCCGGCCAGAGCTTTATCCTGCTTATGCAGGGAGCCGGCGCCGCCCTGAGCCCGGCCATGACGGGCACGCTGATTTCCCACTACTCCTACTCCGCCGCCTTTGCTGTGATGGGCGCGCTGGCCGTGCTGGCGCTCATTATCTGGCTTGCAGGACAGCGTGCATCGCGGCGGGCGACAGGTGCACCGGAACCTGTGTCGGGGGAAGAAACCTGACCTGTCTCTGTTCTTATTTTTGTGAATAAATACAGATAAATGCACCTGGAAGCCGGCTTCGTTTCCCGGCTAAAGGCTTCATTCTCAGGATCTGAAAATAGCAATATCAATGAAGTACCATTCGCGTTGCCGACCGGCAAAAAATGACCAGTATCAAAAAACCGTTGATGCCCTGAGACGCACAGGGATCGACATCAGCGGTTTTCTTCTTCAATAGAGCGTAATTAAGCGAAAAAATGAAAAAAAGGCCGTCGCCTGAGCCCTTTACCTAGAGCCTCATGTCAGAAAAGCCAGGTAAAAATGGCGTTGACACTGTTGTCCTGATAGTGCTTCGACAGCAAACCGCCATACCCCAGCGACAGCGTGGCGCTCTCATTCGTCGCAACTTCTGCACTTGCCTTCAGCGCTATACCCTCACGTGACAGCGCCACACTCTCCACCACGATCGGAGCGTTGCTGCCGCTTAACCGCAGTCCCTTTCCCCGGCTCAGGTCGCCATACTGGTGCTGCCAGCCCAGATCGCTGCGCAGCACTATCTTCGTACCCGGGCTAACCTTCCATTCGGCGTCCGCGCGCAGCCCCAGCGTCGAAGTCGTCGCGTCCGTGTATTGTTTGTCACCGCGCAGCGCTGCCGCGCCACCGCTTTCTGCAATGCCGTTGCTCTTTAAGTTCACGTATGCAAGGTTGACAAACGGCTCCACATTCACCCACTTCGTCAGCATACTATAGCCCGCTTCCGCGTACAGCTGCTGAGTACGCGCGCTGTACTTCGCCGCGTCCTTATCTGATTGTATTCCGTAGTTCACCGGCCGTTGGGTGTCGAGCCAGTGCCATGTGGAACCTGCGCCACCACGCATCACAAGCGCGCCGAACTGCTTATCGCCGTACACCGCCATATGGTAGTTGTTGCTGTCCGCGGTCGCTCCATGGCCGCCGTTTAGCGAGAGGCGGGTGTAACCAGTAGCCATCCCCAGCCGCCCGTCGTGCGCTACCGCTGAGTCCAGCCCGACCAGCACCCCGTAGGTCGATGCATGATAGCCAGTGGCGTTGGTATCGCCCGACGCGTTGCCCCACGCCCCCAGAATCTGCCCCCAGGCTCCGCTCTCATCCGCCCTGATGGCCAGCGGAGTCGCCCTCCCTTCTGCCTGCCGCAGACGTCCGTTAAGCGCCTCACGCATGTAGCGGCTGTCGTTCACCAGCGCCGACGTGATATCCGCATGGATTTGTCCCGACAGCTGACGGAACGCGTGTCGTGCCTCGCGCACCGTGGCGCTGCTGAGAATGCTTTCGTACACCGGGTTGCCCGCCGCCAGCGTATCTGCCACCGCCGCCACCGCCCGTTCGTTCGGGGTCTGCGCGACACTGGCGAAGCTTGTGCCGTTGCGTCCCACGTTCAGCGTTACTCCGTCAGGCTGGTAGCTCAGCCCTGTGCCGAGGAACAGGTAGTCTGGCGCCACCCCCTCAAACTGCCCGCTTACCCCTTTTTTTGCGGTCAAAATCGTGTAATGCTGGCCCAACAGGCTGCGCACTTCTCCTTCCGTAAGAAGGTTGTTGCTGTTTTCCAGCGAAACATTCACGCTGCCGCCATTAAGAACAGCCGTGCCCGCACTTTGAATTCGATCGCTCTTACCATTTGCCGCTACCTCTACCCCATAATGCGACCCTGGATCAAAAGTTACCCTGTCTGCTACATTCAACACCCCTATTGAGTGGCCAGGCGTGACCACGCCTCCTTTATGCACGGTCAATCTATTCAACTCCCCGGTGCCGCTGAGCAAACCGCCCTGATTAACCTCGGTAGCCGAATTAACCGCGCCATCAGCTATAACAACGCCATTATGGTTAATCTCCAGAGCTGAATTTAATACCCCGCTAATGACCAGAGTCCCACCGTTAACGACAGACTTATCACTGTATTGCGTATTCCCGGAAACAATTAGCGTCCCCTGGTTAACCTCAAGACCACCAAAACGATCGTTCCCTGATAGCGTCAGGCTACCTTCACCATTTTTAATCAGCTTGCCTGGACCCATAATATCGTTTTTCCATTCGTCAGATAACGAAAAACCAGCAATATCAAAGGTAGGGTTGAAAGTCTGATCGACTACAAGAGTGTCGTAAAGATAGGCCGGGCCTCCGTATGCTTTGGGTAAATCTATCACCCCCCAAAACGATTCAGGGTTACCCGATTGTATCGTCCATCCAGCCAGAGAATTTCTCGGGTAGGCGGTACTTGCCAAAATACTTCGCCAACTGGATTCGGTCAAATAAGGAAAACGCAGGCGTAATAAATAGCCTGCTTTATCCGGAATATCATCCGGGGTGATGCGAGGAGCAACGAAAGGTTCTTTCTTTCCGTAGTAACCAATGTTGTTGCTGGAATATACCAGAGTTCCTGGTTGCTTAGCAGCTATGCATACTCCGGTATTTTCGTAACACCCGCTGGCAATTTTGCTTCGGGTCGCTTTAGCTAAATCGGCGAGTGTAGTCGCAATGCTTTCATTGGCCAGCAATTGAGCCAGTGAAAAATAGCTACCGACTCGCGAAGCGATAGTATCAGTTGGAAAGTGGGCGCCCACAATAACCCGGCTCTCGCCAAATTGCAGGGCGCGGGAAAAGATCTCACTCCCTCGTTCGGGAAATATCAGTGACAGAACAATAGCCTGCCTGAATCCCGACCAGGTATGTCCACTCGGGAAGGATGAGCCCTTTACAGACAAATAATTTTTTATGTAATCGCCATTTTCATCTAAAACCTGATAAGGTCTGCCTCGTTTAAAGTGATCTTTCAGTATAAAGTCGAATGAGCGCGGTCGACCACTTCGGGGATCATAGGCATAAGTTGCTGTTTTATATAATTCGCTAATGTGATTGTAAGAATCTATTGACCGGAGATCCAGCGACTTGGCTTGCTCACCGAATGCAGAAACAGAAAAACTTTGATATATATATCCAGTTGATTGATTTCGATCATCATATGCAAGCGCACGACGTTCTCCTGTAATAGCTGTGTATTCATTACTGCCCTGACGATCCCACTCAGATGCTTGGGAATTTTCCTGTGGATAACCTGTCAGGACTTTCCTGTACAAGCTTTCGAACCACCCCTGACGTTTTAAATTTATTATTTCTTTAGTTGAGGCAGTATTCACTGCTGCCCATATCCCTGTGGGATAGAACAGAATCAAAAAAAGCATAGAATATTTTAATTTCATCATCACCCCAAAGCAACCAAGATAATCACTAATGCGCTAAAAAAATTAACTTATTAGACTTATATTACAGGTTGTTTACACGCATATCAGAGAGGTAAAAAACTCAATTTATTCTTGGATTTTTGGAATATCAGCAAAACAACGGTTGCCGGAATCAGCTCAATAATTAAAGAGTAGACCGTTGGGCGTGACTTTCTCAAAACAGGAGGCGATATTAAGGCAGAAATAAATGAAACCCAAGGTAAAACCAGATACATTAGTTGACAAATCCAAAGTTATGGAGGGTAGTACTCTTCCATTTTGTATTTTTTAGAGTGAATAATCTTCTTTATAGATAAATCACCAATATGCAATGAAAAGTGGATATCCGTAGCAAACTTGTTTACACATTTATTCACTCGCACGTTCTACTTTCTTTTCCTTCAGAAGGCAAAAAATACTCACATAAAAATAACTCAAACCATCTCCTTCTCCAAAGGGAAAGTGATAGCTGAAGGCATACCAAACACAAGCAAAGTTTGAACTGGCTACGTACACTAAATTTAAATATCCTACTGGAATAACTGGTTATGGAGTTCTTAAAAGTTTTTGATAAAAGCTAAAAGATCAAAAATGACTTATGACTGCAGTTTTTTAATTCTGGTTTTACAGGCGTCCGGCTACCACATCAGATAATAGTAGAATACCTATTTAACCAGACAGGAACTCTACAGCAGCATATATAATCATTTTATTTTACCAGGTTAACCGCATTAAATGTCATAAAACGACGCCATGATTAATACCAGGAAGGTTTTTCATTTAATCAGTTTAAATAAAATATTTTCGTTTGCCGGGCCTGTTCCCGGCAAACGATTAAATAACCAACCCATAATATTTACAACAACACCAAGCAACTCATTTAAATAAACCCTTAAATAAAAAACAACATATTAAATTAACTGACCGATCGTTAATAATCACCCCGCTATTTATTAAAAGTAGAAATAATCTTAGAACTATCATCAACAAAAAAACTAAGACATATTCAATAACAATCCTTCACTTCATACTTTAACATAATTCCCATAACAGTCAGAATCGCCATGTCAAACCAGCATTTACACTATTATCCTGGTAGGATTTTGATATCAACCCCGCATATCCCAGCATTAAATGGGTGGAATTATTCAATTCTAAATCAAATCCTGTTTTGACTAACATTCCATCTCGACTTGACGCAACCGCGTTAGTCAGAAATGGAGTGGTTCCCTGACGAAAATTGAGTCTCACTGTGCGTGAACGATCAGTGTACTCATGTTGCCATCCCAGCGAAGTATTGAGCGACAGCTTTGAATTAACGCCCACTTTCCATTCGGACGAAGTACGGCCTCCAAGTACTGATAAGGCCACATTGCTGTGCTGATCTTCACCTCTGAGAGCTGCTGCACCACCATTTTCTTTAAACGCATTCTTTTTGACATGAATCCACGATAGTTGAGAAAAAGGTTCAATGGATGTGCTACCAAGATCAATATTATAGCCAGCCTCTACGAATATCTGGCTGGTATCGACTTTATATTTAGACTTCTCGTTTTCTGTCTGTTGACCAAGATGTATATTACGGGAAGTATTAACCCTACCCCAGCTATTTCCTGCTCCAGCCCGCAGTGATATTTCCCCGAGATGCTGACCAGCGTATAAAGCCAGATGATAACTGTCCAATCCGGCAGTGGATCCATTTCCATCATTTAATGAAGTACGAGTATAACCACCTGCTATACCTATTTGTCCTCCAGAGTCTGACTCTGTATCGAGCCCTAACAGGATCCCTCCAGTCGATGAATTGAATCCGTTTGTCTCAGAGTTTCCTGACGAGTGTCCCCATGCACCTAATAATTTGACCCAAGAACCGGACTCATCAGAATGGATATCAGTGCTCGTTCTGGCACTATTAGGCGCTAATAAACGAGAATTCAGAGCATCACGTAAATAGCGGCTGTTGTGAATCACTGCTGGTAGGATATCTGCGTGAACCTGCCCGGACAGTTCGCGGAAGCTCCTGCGTGCATCCTCAACATTATAAGTCTTTAGTAAGGTATCATATACAGGGTTTCCTGGCATCAACGCTTCTGCAGCCCGAGCGACGGACCGCTCGTTACTCGTTAGAGCCACGTCTGCAAAGGCCACCTGGTTGCGGCCAACATGCAGTAGCACCTTTCCGGGCTGGTAGTTGAGGTCAGTGCCGAGGAACAAATAGTTAGGAGATACTTGTTCAAAGCGGCCGACAATACCCTGCTTTGCAGTAAGTATCGTGTATTCCTTCCCCTGTAATTGCTGGATGTCTTGTAGCGACAAAGAATCCCCTGACTGCGTAAGAGAAACATTAACACGGCCCCCTGTAATAGTAGCAACCCCATCAGTGTTAATTTGATCACTCTGGCCATCTGCAGAAATTTCAACGTCATAATTAGAACCATTAGCGAATAACACATTGCCAGCAACCTGCATATGCCCGATGCTGTTTCCTGGTGCAACAGTTGCAGCCCTCATGATAATCAGATCACCATCAAACTTACCCGTACCAAAAGTATGGGAGCCAGACTCAAGGACTGTATTACCTCTTATTAGACCATTATTGACTAAGATTGCTCGGTTATGCAGCATCTGACTATCGAGCGTTCCTTGAACTATGAGTTTACCTCCGTTAATATTAACCTGATTAAAATAGTGCGCTGCCAATAATTTGGTAATACCCTCCTGCTGATTCAGATGTGAAAATTTTGTATTATCAGAAATAAGCAGAAGCCCTTCGCCTTTTTTAGTTAGCGCATGGTCACTGATAATATTTCTTACCCAACTGTCTTTATTTACATACGAGCTGATATTATGAAGCGTCTGTCCATTTGATACATCAACAGTTACATCTTTATTTACTACTGAACTCTGAGCCATTAGGCGTGGCAGCACCCCTGCAATGGTCATTCCGGGAGCATTTTTTAAAGTGACTAAATTCCACTCCCCTTTATTCCAATGTAAAGCAATAAAATAGGTGTTAAAAACCAAAGGGTTTTTATTTTCCGAATGACCATAATTTACACCGCCATGATCCGGTGTAATACCAATCACCCATTCTTCATTGTTAATGTTTTCTCTTTTCATTAATCCTTTAAGGATCAGGGATATTTTATCATCTAGTTGTCTTACTCCTTTTGCATACTGGCTTGAGTCCCAGCCGTAGGTATGACCATCTTCATCAACAGAGTCTATATGTACAAAAACGAAATTCGAATCTGTCTTGCTCAGAATCGTCCCTACATGATAATTACTTTCAGTGACAGGTGTATGCTCTCCTTTGGCATTATTCACATCACCATCACGCCAGACTAATGGAACGCTTTCTGCCTTATCAAAGTAACGACCATAAACATCAACCAGAGGCTTCCATTCCGCTAATATTTCTGTTTTATACCCGGAATCATGCAAGTTCTGTGTTAACAGTTGCGTTCCTTTATATCCTTCGAACTCTTTTGTTTTTTTCTCCATTTAAAACATCGACTACTGTATTATCAGTGACACCATGTGTATCAAACTCTTTCCCTGTAAGCAATGAAGTCCAGTTGGCACCGCTAATAGTATTCCTCTGACCACCAGACCCGGTAGTCGACGTAATATCCAGCGTTAAAGAACCATGCTTATCTTTCACTATTGACTGATATTCTGGTAAAGGAATCGGACTGGCACTCCCAGATGGCAGAGCCATGCTGGCTCTCGATTGATCAATCCCACTTTCAATATATCTTGCCGCGGTCCCATCTGTCCCTATAAGGAGAATATTAGGATTTCCAGAAACATTAGTATTGACAAGCACACCAATAATCACAGTTAATAACTTCACCTTTCCTTTCATCACCAACTCCTTATTACAGATAAAATTAAAAAACAACCCATATACATTTAATTATTTTTAATAATGAGGGTAATCATAATTAACCGATAAATAGATATTTTTTGAAAAAATTATACAGTTTTATTTTCGACCCATAAAACCACGCTCACATGCACTTTATGCCCACTCAAAGAATATGAAGCATTGATATTTATAGAAACAAATGCAGATAGAATCAACCTTTCCCAATTAACGGCTCCATTTAGAAAATCATCGTTGGTTTTTTCTAATTTGAAATAATGCATTAAAACCAAACCACCTCTCAATAAAGAAAGATACACCACGCGACAATATAATCACTACCCATTAATTCAAAAGAGGAATCTCAAAATTAATAAGCGCCATAATTTTAAACTCTAAGAGATTTCTTTATGTAAATAAAGACTTTCAGGTTACGTATAACTATTAATTCCATTTAACAGATGAAGGATCTTCCACAAGATTTTTTTCTTGTATATAAGTTCCGTTCTGTTGAGAAATAGCTTCGCCAGTGTCGATGATCGCATTTTGGATGAAAACATTTTTTCCCATCTCCACGTACGAAGGTTAACTGATGAAAAGCTGTTTTATTACCCCAGTCAATTGAAGGAAGAGAAATAAAACGCACGGTGAAGGTCTCATCATCGAAATCACCTTGCATTGTATACACTCCATAATGGTTTTCTCCTTGCGATATTATTTTATAAACTCCGTTATCGTAGTAATACAGCTCCGCATCTGGGAATGGTTTTTTTTCGTACATCTTACGATAATGCAGAACCTGCTTAACCGTTGGTCGCCCGATCCTTATAGTTAACTCTTTATTATCATGCAAGTTATTCGCCCCCTCAGCTTTAACACCATTCATAAGCATCAGAATAATCAATGAATATAATATTTTCACTTCACTTCTCCTTGTCAACTCATGTAAAAAATCCGTATAAATAAAAAACATTAAGAAAAAATAATCCTCATAACGACTTATCAACGCATCTAATTTGTTTTATATTAATATCAAATTTATTACGTTATCTTTACAGCGAGAAAGAAAAGATTTGACAATTCTTAAACTTACAGAATAAAAAAACGTTTCACAAACTGCACGTGTTTATAATGCACCAGTAGTTAAATACCAGTATTTGCAAGGGCCTGGATCCCTACCCGGGGTAAAAAGATAAACCTTAATCAATACAGAACCATTTCCGTGAACAATGAACGTCGCTACAAATTATTTTTAATAAAAAAACCAACCTTCAAATAGCACATTATAAAAAATTATCTGATGATGATGATTACCATCCAGCATTCCATTAACACTCTACTTTTTCAATACAACTTAAAGAAAACCATCATTGAAAACTCCACCATTGACCACATATATCGACAATCTTGATTGCTTCAACAATAATGTCAGAATTCATTGATGAAAACGGTTTTTTATATTTAGCTTAACCAGACTGTATACTGTCTGAACCGGAGTTAATGTTTCTGCCCGAGGCTTCTACCTCCTGCATACTCTTCTCAGGAGTAACCTTTAAGTTCTGGTGAAAACCCTTGAAACTTGTATGCTCATGTATTATTTAAACTTAAATGCAGTTAGACCCGCTAAAACGGATATGGTTAATTGACACCGCGAGCTTCCATATTCTCCTAGTGACTGCATTTTTTCTCCTTATAGGGATGTCAGTTATCGTAGTCTCCCATCCATTTAGATCATTCACTTAATCGTAGTCACGCCTGAACGTTTTCATGAACGATACCGCCATCACATTGTTCTCCGGGATGCGCACTGAATTCGTACACACGATACACCCAAGTTACTCGGCCAACGTTCTTGTTGCGTTCGCTAGAGAACAACAGCCGTTATCCGTCAACCCCCCAACCGAATGTGACAGGTCAAGCCTATTTCCAAAGCGCTTTGCTACGCTCTCTGTCAGCAGACCCTGTACCATAACGCTATTTATTCCATCGGTTGTCGCCGACCAACTGATGGCTTCGGGCTCACAGCGATCGGGACTGAACACCGCCCGTACGCTTTCCCGATTCCAGCAACGTATTGCGTCGCCATCTGAACACCAGTGCGTATCCCGCTTAAGGGTCACGACGTTGCCGGTATGACAGCGCTCTGGTTTTTATAATCTGATTTTTTCCAGCTACAGGTTATTTTCCCCCATGATCCGGTAAATACGTTGAGGTACCAGTGTTGTTTCTCGGCGCACGGTTGAGGTGCGCAGTCATGCGAGGACAGCCGTTTTTCGCCCGCTCGCTGCATATCTGGCAGATAAACTGCAACAGCCGGCGTCATCATTTTAGCTGTAGCGGATTGACTGATGCTGGCGCTTATCCAGCTACCATTCTAAAAGATACGAAAACGATACACAGAGCACTTGAGCTATTCGAATGAGAGGTATTGTCCGGTTACAGCAATGGCATGCGCGATCTCAACTTTTATCTGGGCTATCTCAGGCGCGTCCCGGAAGATTAAAGCTTCCATCATTTTACGCCCCAGCATTTTTTCAAGCTGTTTTGTTTTTCTCCAGTGCTTTGGCCTTGGAAACGCGGACACCATGTCGCCAGCGGCGATTGCAGACTCCCCATCATTGTTCATGGGCCGTTTCAAGTTATAAAAAAGAATGAGTGTGATGCCATATTGCCGGGCTACAAGTGAGACGATAAAGCCAGAGTTCAACAAGGCGGGCTTTCTTTTGGGGAGATTACGGCAGTGATTTTGCCCGCCAGTTATCACTTCGATTCTGTGCGCATGACAGCTCTTAAAATAGCTTTATGACTATTTCTTACTGGTGAGATGTCCGGTTTAAACGGGGACTAGGCCGAAACCATACTGGTTAACGGCTGTAAAGGACCTGGCGGAGGCATTCGAAAACTATGACGAATGGCATCCGCACAGGTCGCTGGGATACACCTTACTCCGAGAATATCTGAGGTTCCGGACCAGCAATGGGTTAAGTTATAAATAGCATAGTGAAATATATGAGCTAATCACTCCAGAAAGTTATCTGTATCTCAGCACACAAATGGTTATTTAAAAGAGGCAGAGGCGATAAATTGCTCGAAGCGCTCGCACCAGATTTGCACAGTAGTGTATCCATCAATATTTACTCCATTGGGTAAGCTCTTTTTAAAATCACCAAAGTTCTTCAGATCTCCAATGTAAAGTGAATCCTCTTTTATATGCAAAAAAGATTCACGATCATTAGCCTGAACTTTGGTTAAGTAAATCTTGTAATCCGGGCCTGGCGCGATACTCCCTTCAAAAGCAATATCAGTGTCGTTGATGTAAAGCTGGCCTTCAGCCCAGTGAACAGCGTTACTCCCTTCCTGATTTTTGTTAAATACGCCGGTATAGCGAGCATCATTTTTCACTGAGTTTACTTCTTCCTTTGTTGAATTTTTCTCTGCAGTTAGAACCGGAAGAATATAAACACCAGTACCAAACCCCACTCCGAGCAACATAAGATGGGATGCCAGCAGACCTATTTTAAGCGATTTTCTCATTTTATTTCCAGATAATTATTTAGTATGTAAATGTGTGGAAAAACGTACTTTAACTGGTTAACAAGAGATGAGTTTCAGTCAGACTTTTACATCTGCATTTTTATAAAGTGTTGCTGTAGCATATCCCTGATTGTCGGTATTCAGATGTGTAACCCGGAAGTAATCAGCACCGGCAGCATTCGCTTTATCTTCGAGTTTGTGGGTCAGATCGTCGACAGTGCCACCGACAGCGGTGATGCTGCCGATCCGTAGTAATTCGCATTGATGTGAACGGTTGATTTCATTGGTCTCACTTGAGAAGGCTGGCGCAGTGCTGAGCGCTAGCAGGGTGGCGATGATGATTTTTTTCATGACTATTTCCTCTAAGATTGTTTTTTAGTGAACGATAAAATATATAACTTACAACGACCCTTGCTGCAAGTTTTTTTATCGAACAATCAAAAAGTAGTAAGTTGAAATGTATAAAGTTTAAAAGTTACTTTTTAAGCTCATGAAAAATAGTAATAAAAAAGACATCTTAAGCTCATATCAGACATGAAAGTAGCAGCGGGACTGAACTGCCACGGATAGTCTAGAGACTTCCGAGTCGTTGATTGAGTGACCCCGAACCCATAGACAAATCTGCCCTATATTTGGAGTGACCCCGGGCCCATAGACAAATCTGCCCTATATTTTGAACATAGGAGGAGTCTATGGGCACACCACGATTTACCCCTGAGTTTAAAGAAGAAGCTGTCCGCCAGATCACCGAGCGGGGCTATTCCGTCGCCGACGTTTCTGAACGCCTGGGCGTCTCGCAGCACAGCCTTTATAAATGGATCCGCTCTATAAAACCTGATGCCACCGGGCACCAGGCGCAGGATCTGCTGGATGCCCGGACGGAGATCCTCCGGTTGAAAGCGCAGCTCAAGCGAACTGAGGAGGAACGGGATATCCTGAAAAAGGCGGCTGTAGATTCAA
>NZ_BBOC01000098.1:0-16380 GCF_001485335.1 Type-D symbiont of Plautia stali
GGAGCCCGCAGGACGCGGGCGAAAGGTGCCGCTGGAACATGGATGTTCCATCGGCACCGGTCCGTAAGGCAGATGAGTGAAGTGAAGGCACCGCGTAGCGGCGCGAGGACAGCCAGCCCCGGCGCGGCTCCAGACGGCGTTATCGTCAGTCGCTTAACTGACGAGCATTACGCCATAAATGGCGGCCGTACAAGAATGGATGCGATTCTTCAAAGTGCGCACAATTATGCGCTTAGCAGCATTACCTAATTAAGATCCAATTTTCCGCTCTTTCACATAGCGCCAGAAGCGTTCCGCCGTCAGGTTTAAACGTGCGCCGGAGCGATATACATAAGCAGAAATCTTCAGCGAAAGACTGTGATCCATAATCGCCAGGCGTCTCTCCTCCAGCTCACGCTGAATCGAGTAATCCGGCAGCCAACCAACGGCATCGCCTTTGAGTATCATTCTTTTTAGCAACTCACTCATGGAGGAGACAAAGGTCAGGATAAAGGTGGTATTCGGTATGCGATCAATCACCTGATTCACCTGGCGCCCCATGTAACTATCATTGGCGTATTTAACCAGTGGCAGTGTGTCGCCATTGATTGAAAATATCGGTTTGCCGTGCGCATCACAGGGCGAGACCAGATGCAGCGCGGAATCGAAGATTTTATGGTTGATGAACGGGTAATTCATCAACTCTTCGTTATAAAACGACAGAATAAAGTCACTCTTGCCTTCTTTAAGATTAAAGACGGCATCATTGACGTTAATCGATTCAACAAAGAACACCTTATCCGGGCTATCACGGTAGTCGGCTAAAATATCGGGCAACAACAGAACAGAAAGCGAGGGCGCCGCATCAATACGGATGCTCTGCTTCAACTTATCTTCACCCTTGATACGGCTGATCTGAAAGTCCATATCGTCGAGCATATTTCGGGCATAGCCGACAAATATTCTGCCCTGCGCCGTGAGTTGCGGCGGGTTCACGTTACGATTGAAGACGCTGAAACCTAAGGTTGATTCCAAAGCCTGAATCCTTCGACTGAACGAAGATTGAGAAATATTTCGCTTCTCTGCCGCCAGTGTAAAGCTGCGATATTCTTCCAGGGCAATCACATCATACAACCACTTCACTTCGAGATTACTTAGCACTTCTTTGCTCCGATTACAGCCCCCAATTCCATGCAATTTTTACATGACAAATGATTTATATGCAATTTCTGCATCGTAATGCCGATGCTACTATCCGCTCCTCAATCGAGTCGGTTGTGGCCGTCTTGCCATTCATTCAATGAGTCAGGGTATCTTATGAGCGCACTAAATTCTGTCATGCAACATCTCTCACGCCTTGGCATCAACGATGTCAGCGAGGTGATCTATAACCCGAGCTATGAACTGCTGTTCGAACATGAAACGGCAGCCGACCTGGAAGGTCCAGCGCGCGGTAAGCTCACCACGTCTGGCGCAGTGACTGTAGATACTGGCGAATTTACCGGCCGCTCCCCGCGCGATAAGTACATCGTTCGCGATGACCAGACCCGCGATACGCTGTGGTGGTCTGATGCCGGTCTGGGACGCAACGATAACAAGCCGATGTCCACTGAGGTGTGGGCGCACCTGAAAACACTGGTTGCCAACCACCTGTCGGCCAAATCACTGTATATCGTTGATGCCTGGTGCGGTGCCAGCGCCGATACCCGCCTGGCTGTGCGCTTTGTCACTGATGTGGCGTGGCAGGCACACTTTGTCAAAAATATGTTTATCGCACCAACCGACGATGAGCTGGCAAGCTTTGCTCCGGACTTCACGGTGATTAACGGCGCGGGTTGCGTGAATACGCAGTGGCAGGAGCAAGGGTTAAATTCAGAGACGTTTATTGCCTTTAACCTGACAGAAAATATTCAGCTGATTGGCGGTACCTGGTACGGCGGCGAGATGAAGAAAGGGATGTTCTCTGTCATGAACTACCTGCTGCCGCTGAAGGGTATTGCTTCCATGCACTGTTCAGCAAACCGCGGTGAAAAAGGCGATGTGGCGCTATTCTTTGGCCTCTCCGGCACCGGTAAAACCACGCTCTCAACCGATCCGCGCCGTCAGCTGATTGGCGATGATGAACACGGCTGGGACGCGGACGGTGTGTTCAACTTTGAAGGCGGCTGCTATGCCAAAACCATCAATCTGAAGGCGGAGTCTGAGCCAGAAATTTACGGTGCCATCCGCCGTAACGCGCTGCTGGAAAACGTAGTGGTGAGAGAAGATGGCAGCGTGGATTATGCCGATGGCAGCAAGACCGAGAACACCCGCGTTTCATACCCGCTGTCGCATATTGATAATATCGTGCTGCCGGTTTCCCGTGCGGGTCACCCTTCACGCATTATCTTCCTTGCGGCAGATGCATTTGGTGTGCTGCCACCGGTATCCCGCCTGACGCCGGAGCAGATGCAGTATCACTTCCTGTCTGGCTTTACGTCCAAGCTGGCGGGGACTGAGCGTGGTATTACCGCCCCGACTCCGACCTTCTCCGCATGCTACGGCGCGGCTTTCCTGATGCTGCATCCAACGCAGTATGCTGATGTGCTTCAGGAAAAAGTCGCACAGAGTGGTGCGGAAGTGTGGCTGGTGAACACAGGTTGGAACGGTGCCGGTCAGCGTCTGTCACTGAAAGACACGCGCCAGATCGTTAACGCCATCCTCGAAGGAGAAACCGGTGCGATGCGTGAAGAGTCGCTGCCCGTATTTGGTCTCGCCATTCCGCAACAGATTGCGGGAGTGGATGTTGCTACTCTCGATCCGCGTAACGGCTGGGAATCACCTGAACAATGGAATGAAGCAGCCGAGAAACTGGCACAACTGTTTATCAATAACTTCAAACAGTACAGCAACAACGAGGCGGGTGCGCGCATTGCCCAAGCTGGTCCACGGGTAGAACAGCGCTAAATAGTAAGTTGGTGTAAGGCTGGATAATTTTTGCCAGCCTTACACTAACACCTTACGCATCAGGAAGCCCCGCTCCACATCCGAAAAACCTGTCGTTAAGCCTTGTACATCATTCAATATATTGGCTGAAGCGTAATAGATAACCGTCAGATCGGACACCATTCGATTCCAGTAGTGATCGTTCAAATCCGTCATTGCTCTCTTTTCTCCTTGAAGAGAACAGCGTACATCAGATGCCTTCAAACCGTGCATGACTCTAGGCTATGGCTTAATCCAATAGCGTAGCTCACATAATGTTGTTAGCGGATTGTTCCAATAATGGGGGCGACTGAGGCTTTATCGTGGAAGTTAATGAGATACATCACCAAATCGCTAACGGCCTCACTCGGTTCTTATAAGAATATGGCGATAATGTTTGCGCATTGCATAAATCTTGAATTGAACAAAGACAAACGCAGCAGGAATAAATGTTGTGACCCAGCGCAGCACATCTCGCAGGAAAGTACCAGGTCCCGGATAGACCTTTTTAAACAGCATAGAAAGAATGATTAACAGTAAAACAAATAGACCGGCCCCAACCCAATACTCCATATGTGTACTGGCAAGCCTGGCAGCTTCGCGATAATTTCGCTTCCGCTGCAATGATGTCAGTTTATTCAACTCAGGGATACTTTTCTTCGACCAGTAAATTTTCATGTGTCCTCCTTTCACAATTCCTTCAGATGATAATCATTCTCAACATCATGTCAAACTCAACCCTCGGTTTGTCTGACACTAGCGACGCACCCACTCCGGATAATTGCAGAGACTCAGACATCTCATGCCAGAGGATTTATGTGATCGCCGCCATGACCATCCGTTAAGAAGCCCAATTTCCAGAACGAATCGGTCCACAGTCCTGTGCTGATGCCCGATGCTTATCCTCTGCCAGTCTTTTTATACTCACCTTGAGTTAGAACTCCTCCTCAACGCCACGGCTTCTAATAACAAATCACGCCGGGCACCACCCTTATGAGGTTTATGGCATGAAAATCACCGCTATCGAAGTCACACGTATCAGTATCCCGTTTGATGCGCACCGGCCTCAGCCCGATGAGCAGGAAACCACCTATAACGCAGCCTCTCCATCACTCAAACGAATGGAAACGCTACTGGTAAAAGTCATCACAGAAGACGGTCTTGAAGGATGGGGAGAAGCATTTGGCCACCTGTCCAATGCCGTCACTGAACAGGCACTGGTAAGCCTGGTCGCGCCTTTCTTCCTGCAACGGCCTGTCCCATCTACTCAGCAAGAGATCGCGGAGGTGATGCAATCGGCAGAGCAGGCACTGCATGCCTTTGGACGCAGCGGGCCGGTTCGTTACGCCCTGTCTGCTCTCGATATTGCCCTGTGGGACCTGTTGGGTAAGTTGCAACAGAAACCGCTGTGGCAACTCTTGGGCGCCACTCGCCATCAGATAGAGCGTTATGCAAGCCTGGTGAGCTATGGCAATGACTCAAATGAAGTCGCCCAACAAGTTCGCCGGGCACATGCGGAAGGTTTTCGGACGCTCAAGCTTCATGAAACACATCCAGCCGCAATTGCTGCTGCGCGTCAGGCACTGCCGCCGGATGCTGACCTGATGGTTGACGTAAACTGCCCATGGTCACGCGAACAGGCGCAGGCCGTTGCCAGTGAACTGCGTCCGCTCCAACTAGGATGGCTCGAAGAGCCTGTCTGGCCACCGGATGACTTTTTGGGGCTATCTCTACTCCGCAAAGCGGGCGTACCACTTGCCGCAGGAGAAAACGTGGACGGCGACATGGGGTTTGTGAACCTTTTTGAAAGTGGTGCCGTGGACGTTGCGCAGCCAAGTGTGTCTAAAGTTGGGGGGATAACCTCTGCCCTACGCGTGTTCGAATTGGCCCGGCAGTATCGTGTAAAAGTTGTGCCGCACTGCTTTTACTACGGCGCGGGAATGCTGGCAACAGCGCATCTGGTCGCGGCACTGCCAACCGACATCAAAATGGAAATTCCCTGGGTAACCTTCGAGGCTCATCTGTATCCAACATTGCCGCAAAGCGTAAGTTTCAGCCTGAGCGATGCCCCAGGCCTGGGCTATGAGCCCGATCCCGCCGTCCTCAACGACTATCGCCTGTCACTGACGCGAGTCAATCAGCAGGGAGTGAGCCGCCATGTTTAAAAACTACCGTCATGTCATTGCTCTGTTGCTGTTTTTTGCTGGCATTCTTAACTATCTTGATCGGGCAGCGCTCTCCGTAATGGCTCCTCTGGTCAAGAAGGATCTGAGCATCAACGATGCTCAAATGGGCATTTTGTTTAGCTGTTTCTTCATCGGTTACTGCCTGTTTTGCTTCATTGGCGGCTGGGCTGCAGACCGTTTTGGACCTCGGCGAGTGTATGCCTGGGCGGCCAGTATCTGGTCCCTTTTTTGTGGTGCCACCGCGCTGGTGACAGGATTCGCTCACCTGCTCATCGTGCGCATGTTATTTGGTGTCGGGGAAGGCCCGATGGGAACCACCACCAACAAATCGATTGCCAACTGGTTCCCTCGTAACGAAGTCGGCAGGGCTGTTGGTTTTACCAATGCGGGGCAACCGCTTGGTGCAGCCATTGCAGCACCGATCGTGGGGCTGGTCGGTCTGCAATTTGGCTGGCGCATTGCTTTTGTTGTGATTGCGGTAATGGGTTTCATTTGGGTTGCCTGCTGGCTGCTACTTTTTCGGGACAAGCCCGAGCAGCATCCACGCGTAAGTCAAGAAGAGAGCCAGTACATCGTGCAGCGGCGACCGGCAGGCAATACGCTGAGTCAGCCTCAGAAGGATAGCCATACTCTCTGGCACTATGTATTTTCACTGCCCGTGCTGGGCGTAGCCAGTGCATTTTTCTGCTTCAACTATATTCAGTTCTTCTTTCTTTCATGGTTGCCGAGTTATCTGACTGACTTTCAGCATCTGGATATCAAAAGCATGAGCATTATCGGCGTGTTGCCTTGGCTGGGTGCGACCATCGGTTTTCTGGGGGGAGGCATTGTTTCTGACATGTTGTTCCGACGCACGCAGGACTTCCTGTTGTCACGTAAGCTGGTGATTTTTGTCGGCCTCGCGGTGGCAGCTCTTTGCGTGCTGCTGACAGCATGGAGCCAGAGCGTGGTGTCTGCTGTCACGCTTATCACGCTGGCGAGCGTCTTTGCTTACATGACGCCACAGGCCTGCTGGTCTTTGCTGCAGGATATCGTGCCTGCGGGTCGTATAGGAACAGCAGGAGGCTTTGTGCATCTACTGGCTAACCTGGCCGGTATATTATCGCCGAGCATCACAGGTTTTCTGATTCAGTATGGCGGCGGCTATCACACTGCTTTTGTTCTCGCCAGCATTCTGGCGCTCTCCGGCATGTTGCTGCTGGCGCTACTGGTTCGTCAGAAAGGAGTGAATCAACTCCGCTCACAAACGAGCCATTAATGAAGGTAAGCCGAGGAGTCGAAACAGCCGCATAGCGCTGTTTTGCCTCTCAGCGGAAGGCAGTAAGTTATTCTGCCTTCCGCGTGAGCCAGCGCACAAACCAGCACGAAACTCTGCAACGTGAATTTACATAACTTCATGAAATTTAAAAAACGCACGGCATTTGCCTAAAAGTTCCAGGGCAAAAACACATAACCACTCACCGACTCTGCTGCGTATACCTATAGCGGTGTTTTTCTCCCCCTAAGGTGACGCATGACACAGCAACCCTATGAATTATCAACCGATCACGAGGCGCATATTGCTTCTGCGATTGGCAAATTCTTCCGCCGCATTATTCCGATGCTGGCACTGATGCTTATCGTCAATCAGATTGACCGCGCCAACATTGGATTCGTTAAAGCCGAACTGCAAGCCGATGCCGGCATTAGCGCCGCAGCTTTCGGTTTAGGCGCGGGCCTGTTCTTTATAGGCTATGCGCTGTTTGAAGTGCCCAGCAATATGATGCTGAAAAAATTCGGCGCACGCGTGTGGCTCACGCGCATCATGATCACCTGGGGAGCGGTGGTGGTGCTGACCGGTTTTGTCAGCACCCCGCTGCATTTCTATGTGCTGCGTTTCCTGCTTGGCGTCGCGGAGGCAGGCTTCTTCCCTGGCGTGCTGTTCTATTTCCGCCAATGGGTGCCCAATGCCTGGCGCGGACGCGCTACCGCCATGGTGCTAAGTGCAACCGCCAGCGCTTTCCTGTTCTCTGGCCCGCTCACTGGCGCCATCCTGATGATGCATGATGTTGGCGGGCTCGCGGGTTGGAAATGGGTGATGTTCATGGAAGGTGGCGGATCGATAGTGATCGGCTTGCTGGCAGCACTGGTGTTGGTATCGAAACCTGAAGGGGCAAAATGGCTCAGTGATGCGGAAAAACAGGCGCTGGCGCAGCAGTTGGCTCTTGAAGACAGTGTTCGTGAAGAGCGCGCGGTCACACAGGGGCGCTGGGGATTGATCACCGATCGCAGCCTTCTCTCCTACTGCCTGATCTTCTTCACTATGACCATGACCGGCTACACCCTGGTCTTCTGGTTACCGCAAATCATCCAACGTATTCAGGGGTTCAATAGTTTCGAAACGGGACTGCTGACCGCCATCCCGTGGCTGTTCGCCATCGTAGCTCTGTTTTTACTGGGTAAAGTCACCGATCGGTATCGCGATAAGCTGGATAAAGGGCTCGGCATCGCGATGCTGATCGCCGCGTGTGGCACCTTTATGGCCACGCTTGGCACGCCGTGGTTTGGCTTTGTGGCGATGATAGTGGCTTGTATTGGTTCCAAAGTCAGCGCCGCATTCTTCTGGCCAATGCCGCAAAGCGAACTGCCCGCAGCAATCGCTGCACCAGGCATTGCGATGATCAACTCCATTGGAAACCTTGGCGGATTCTTCGCGCCAACGGTGTTCGGCTATCTTGAAATGCATACAGGTAGCACCACCGGTGGCCTCTATGCGCTGACCAGTGTGTCAGTGGTTACCGGCCTGTGGCTGTTGCTGCGCAGCAAACCTGTTCCCCCATCTTTCGGTTACAAGGAGAGACACCATGTCAGACAGTCCAGTCATTAAATCCATGCGCATCGTACCGGTCGCTGGCCACGACAGCATGCTTTTGAATATTGGGGGGGCGCATAACTGCTTCTTTACGCGCATTATCGTCATCCTGACCGATTCGGCCGGACACACCGGTGTTGGCGAAACGCCCTGTCATGCCTCTACCTTGCAGCTGCTGGAGCAGTTTCGCCCGCTGATTGAAGGCAGCTCGCTGCTACGCCTGAATGCCACGTTGAGCCAGCTATTCAACAGTGAAGCGCGTCAACAACAAACGTCACATACCAACGACATTCATATTCCGCAGATGAATCCGGAGAAGTTTTATAACGCTGTTGCTGCTATTGAGGCTGCGCTACTGGACCTGCAAGGCAAGCTGTTTAACCTGCCCGTAGCCGATCTGCTTGCGAGCGGAAAACAGCGGGATCGTATCCCGGTGCTGGGCTATTTGTTCTATATCGCCGATCGCAGACTCACCAATATGCAATACTGCTCGGGAGACCAGGCGCAGGATGGCTGGTTCCGTTTGCGTCATGAGGCAGCGATGGACAGTGCTGGCGTGCAACGGCTGGCGGAAGCGGCGGTTGAGCAGTACGGCTTTCGTGACTTCAAGCTGAAAGGCGGTGTGATGACAGGTGATGTAGAAGTTGAAACGGTTGAAGCGTTGCTGAAACGATTTCCTGACGCGCGCGTCACCGTTGACCCCAATGCCAGTTGGTCGCTGGAAGAAGCGATTCGCTTTGGTAAACAGTTGGCGGGGAAAGTGCCGTATCTGGAAGATCCGTGTGGTGCGGAACAGGGCTATTCAGGCCGGGAAACGTTAGCCGAATTCCGTCGCGCCACAGGTGTTCCGGTCGCGACCAATATGATCGCTAACGACTGGCGGCAACTGCACCATGCGCTGCAACTGAATGCCATCGACATTCCACTCGCCGATCCGCACTTCTGGACGATGCGCAACGCGAATGTGGTCGCGCTGTTGTGCAACGAGTGGGGACTGACCACCGGTTGCCACTCCAATAATCATTTTGATATCTCACTGGCCATGGTGGCACACCTGGGCGCGGCGGCGCCTGGCGATCGTCAGACCGCCTTTGATACCCACTGGATCTGGCAGGACGGACAGCAACTCACGCACCAACCGCCGCAGATCCGCGATGGCTACCTGGAATTGCCACCCGGTCCAGGTCTAGGCATTGAGTTAAATATGGAACGTGTTGAACAGGCGCATGCGCTTTACAACACGCTACCGGATAAGAACCGCAATGATGCGTTAGGGATGCAATTCTTAATTGATAACTGGCGCTATGACGCCAAGCGCCCGTCAATGGTTCGCTAAAATGTAAGGAGGACGGTGGCGTACTCACGACGCCTCTGCTTCCCCTGACTGCTGGTCGCACAACTGCCTGATTTTCTGAGGATGCATGAATAAATCGCTAATAACCCTGATCTGCTGTGTTTCTTTTTCATCTTGTTTAGCCCAAGCAGCCTCTTCAACCTGCCGCCCTCAAGAATTTGGCGGTAAAGCTGATGGCGTCACCCTGAACACCGATGCCATTCAACAAGCTATTCAGCAATGTAGCCAGCGCGGTGGAGGAACGGTTCAACTCTCTCCGGGCCTCTGGATGAGTGGACCGCTGCAATTACAAACTAATATCACGCTAAAAATTGAAACAGGCGCAACCCTAAAGGCCAGCAATCAGGAAGGGAAATTCATTTCAGCGTTTATTGGGCATCCCGCCAAAGTGAATGAAGCCTTTATCTTCGCCAATAATGTGAAAAATGTGGCCATTATAGGCGGAGGTACACTGGATGGTGATGGAGAGAAAACCTGGTGGCCTGAAGCATTAAAAATACGTGGCGAAGTCAGAGCTGGGAATAAAAAAGTCTTCACCGACCGATTCCCCGGCATTCCTTTGGCGAACGGGGTTCCACGCCCCTGGTTTGTGGAATTCAATGATGTCACTCAGGGTAAGATTGAAAATCTAAACCTGACTAACTCGCCCATGTGGAACATTGTGATTCGCAATAGCAGCGATATTATTGTGAACAAAGTGAAGATCACCAATCCTGTCACCTCACCGAATACTGACGGAATGGACATTGTCTCTTCCCGGAACATTACGGTTTCAAACATGGATATCGCAACGGGCGATGACAATATTGCCATTAAGTCAGGGTTGGTTAACGGAACCGGAGCAGCATCGAAAGACATTACCATCCACGATTCCATGATGCGTGATGGCCACGGAATTTCTGTCGGCAGTGAAACCGCGAACGGTATCGGCAAGGTGACGATCCGTCGCGTCACTTTCCTGAATACGGAAAATGGCGTGCGCATCAAATCAGCCAGGGACAGAGGCAATGCCATTGGCCCGCTTATCGCCAGCCATCTTAACATGTCGAATGTGAATACGCCGATTCTGGTAACCAATAGCTACAGCGGCCAGGCGGGGGCACAGGGGCACACGCTTACCCAGCCGATTGAAATGGCACCCGTTTCGGCTTCAACGCCAAAAATCAAAGGGGTAACCATTTCAGATGTCATGGCAACTAAAGCGACCTATGCCATGATTTTCAGCGGCTTGCCGGAGTCCCCCATTCAGGATGTCTCGCTACATAACATCAAGATTGATGCCCGTTATGGCGTTCAGGCAAGATATGTCGCAGGTAAAGGGGATAATGTGAGCGTTTCCGTGAAGGAGGGTTCAACGGTGGAAAAAGGCCCGGATGTGGCACTGCAACTGAATCATGGAGTGGATTAACGGATAGCACGGGGGGATTCACTGGATCAACTTGGGGGCTATGTCCGTTGTGTGCCAGTAGCGTAAGTTGAAGGACTTATAGGAAATCGGTTGTAATAGAGGGTGTGAGCCTGACAAATTACTATTCAACACGTTTCACATCAGGATGACGCGCTGTTGCTTCTTCATGAAAAATATCCCCCAGCCAGCCAATGATTTCGTCTTCTGGCATACCGTCCGGAATAGCAATATCGTAAAGCCGGGAAAATTTTCGCTCTGTCAGGTCTGCACGAAATATCAGCCAGCGATCACCTTCGCGCTTGATCCCAATGTGTCGTCCGAATACGTTGTAAATCAACATAATTGTTTATCCCAATCGGCGTGGGTCAATGTAAACAGCAGACTGGCTGGCGAATTTTTAACATCATGAATGTCCCGTACATACCTGAGTCCGGCATTCGTTAGGACTTTCTGCGATGCCAGATGATTTGCTCTTACTGTGGCAGAGATTTCTGGCAGTTCCAGTTCATTAAACCCATAGCTGACTGCATAGTTAGCAAACTCTGTCGCCAGGCCTTTTCCCCAGGACTCAGTGGAGAAGCGATATCCCAGGTTATTGATAGTAATATCGGCATAACTGCGGATGCTTAGTCCGCCAAAACCGATAATCCTTTCGGGATTATCCTTTAGCGAGATAGCCCAGTTTCCGAAACCGTAATCTTCCCAGTGTTTAAGCCATCGAACCAATACATCATGGGCATAATCAATATCAGGATACGGTCCCGCAGGATTAAACGTATTTGTGGCAGGATCGCCATAAATTCTGAAAAGGTCATTTCCGTCTGAGTTGATTACAGGGCGAAGATGCAGTCGAGAAGTAATTATCGGCAAAATATCTCCTGAGTTTTTGATTCGTTAATGAGTTACATTGCTGATTTTATAAACAGAATCCTTCAGGTTCACAACAGGGGTGTTATGTTTAGAATGATGAAAACACTTAGTAGTCATCAATAAACGTCCGCTTCACGCCCTTAAAATCCTCCCTTGGGCAACAACATGCAGTGAGCGAACATGGCTAAGTGACCCGCAGGATCAAGGCACACATCACCAGTGGCACCCACACCCAGAATATGCCGCTGTGACCCAGCAATATGAATCAATACCCTAACCTTAAATCACATCCCCAGGCGGTAATACTCACCCTCGAACAGGCGCAGAAACCTCTTCGCCGACGCCCGCACATATTTCGCCTGGGACTCTTTCACAATCAGCTCATGTCGTGGTCTTCTGAAATAGAAATATCCCTCATCTTCATCGTAGTAATTAACAAAGTCCTCATAGGCGTCAGTCAAATAACTGACAATGTTTTTGAGAATCCGTGATGGGCCCACCTCATAATAAAAATCCTTAAAGTGTGTTAGCCCGCCCCATACTTCAGCTTCTGATGCAGAGAACGCGATCCTCTTTAAGGCATATCTGACTATCATTATTTGTAATTCAAACGGTGAGGGATGCGCGATCGCATTATCCAAGAGGTAGGCATCAAAGTAGCGGTAGACCTCGTATTGAGAAATCGCTTTGTCGAGTCCCAAGGAGGCAAGGATAAGTACATTTTCATTGACCTCATTTCCAGAGAGTCCCTGCTCAGCCCAATCTGTAAATGCACGCATATCGGCATCCGGAGAGTACGAAAACCGCACTGACAGTAAATCGGCTAAGTCGACATCCTTCTTGTCCATAAACGCAATCCTTTCAAACCTATCGCCAGAAATTTATCAAACCCACTCTGGCATTACCAGAAACCGCCAATCGTTGACACTTAGCCTCCCCTAGCGGCTTAACGTAATTGATGTTGTGCATGCAATTTACAGCCCCCCTAAACCAATGCACCAACCAAACCCGCACTGAAGCATCACAGCAGGCTCTGGCCGATCCGGGGCAGGCATCCGCAGCGCTGAACGGAGTGAGACTGCCAGGAGAGCCCGCAGGACGCGGGCGAAAGGTGGCGCTGGAACATGGATGTTCCATCGGCACCGGTCCGTAAGGCAGACGAGTGAAGTGAAGGCACCGCGTAGCGGCGCGAGGACAGCCAGCCCCGGAGCGGCCAGAGCCTGCGTTATCACCCGTTGCCTAACTAATAATTTAAGATCAATCACCGAGTTCTCTATTAAAACTCATCTGACGGTTTCACAAACTTGATAAAACAAACCCACTTACCCTAAATAACCCCCCCCCTCACCTATCGCGCAATAAATCTCCCCCCAACAATTCCTACCATCCTTATTGCCATTATTTATTTCCCCCTCCAACCGCTATTTACCTTTTTCAGCAAAGCTTAGTGCAATTCATTGGTTCAACTCCGCAGTGCGACATTTGATGATGAATTCAGCCCGCCGGGCTTTTGAATCATAAGGAATTCACCATGACGAAGCATTTTCACTCGCAGGCGCTAAGCTTGGCCCTGCTGACAGGGATCTTTAGCGCACACGCCGCAGACACACCGGTTAAAGGCGGCACGCTGGTTTATCTGGAACAGCAGCAGCACACCAACCTCTATCCCCCGGCCGGTGGCTTCTACCCCAACGGCGGCATACTCAATCAAATCACCGACAAACTGACGTGGCAGAACCCGAAAACGCTACAGGTGGAACCCTGGATTGCCGAAAGCTGGAGCAGCAACGCCGATAAAACCCAATACACCTTCAAAATCCGGCCGGGCGTCACCTTCTCCGATGGCACGCCGCTGGATGCCAATGCGGTGGCGAAAAACTTTGATACTTATGGCCTGGGAAATAAAGCCCAACGCTTGCCAGTATCGGAGGTGATTAATAATTTCGATCACAGTGAGGTGATTGATCCGCTGACGGTGAAGTTTTATTTCAAAAAACCTTCGCCGGGATTTTTGCAGGGTACCGCCACCATTGGTTCCGGATTAGTTTCTCTCAGCACGCTACAACGTAGTTTCGATCAACTGGGTGATGCACGCCATATTATTGGTTCCGGGCCTTTTGTTGTCAGTGACGAAAAATTAGGCCGCGAAGTCGACCTCACCGCGCGTAAAGATTATCAGTGGGGGCCAAAAAATATCGCCCAGCAAGGCCCTGCCAATCTGGATGGCATTAAATTTATCGTCACCCCGGAAGACAGCGTGCGTATCGGCGCGTTGCTGGCCGGTCAGGCCGATTTTATTCGTCAGGTACAAGCCTATGACGAAAAACAGGCGCAACAACAAAACTTCCCGATTTATGCCGCGCCGACGCGCGGGGTGAATGACAGCATCAGCTTCCGCCCGGACAATCCACTGGTCAGCGATATAAAGGTACGTCAGGCGCTGCTGCACGCCACAAACGCGCAGCAGGTCGTGCAAACGCTCTTCTCACCCAACTATCCGCAGGCCACCTCTGTTATCGCAAACTCTGCGGCGGGTTACGTCAACCTCTCCGACAAGCTGAAATATGATCCTGCATTGTCCAAAACCTTACTGGAAGAAGCGGGCTGGAAAGTCGGCAGTGATGGTATCCGCGAAAAAGACGGCAAAAAACTGGCGCTAGCCATTTATGAATCGTTGCCGCAGCCACAGAACAAGGAAGTCCTGCAACTGGTGGCACAGCAGTGGCGCCAGGTAGGCGTTGCACTGGCGGTCAAAGCTGGCGATGCCGGCAGCGCGACGCTGGATAATCTCGATCCGCTCAAAACGCCACTTAACGTCACCGAAGTCGGTCGCGCCGATCCCGATGTCATCAAGAGCAGCTTCTACCCGACCAACCGTAACGTGCTGCTGCAAAAAGGCGGCTCCAGCGACAAAGTACAAAACTTCCGTGACGACAAGCTCAACGCGCTACTGGTGGATATCTCCGCCGAAGTCGATCCTGCCAAGCGTTTGGCGCTGACCGGCGATGCACAGCGTTATCTGCTCGATCAGGCTTATGTCATTCCGATTTTCGAAGAGCCACAGGTCTTTGCCGGTGCGCCTTGGTTAAAAGGGGTGAGTTTTGAAGCGGTAGGCCGTCCGTCGTTTTACGGCGCATGGCTGGAAAAACACTAAGGTAGGCCGATGATGCAACGTTCTCTGCTGCGAAGAGTGGGTCAAAGTGCGCTGGTGTTATGGGCCGCTTTTACCCTGTCGTTCTTGCTGCTGCAGGTGCTGCCTGGCGATGCGGTGCTGATTAAGTTTCAGAACCCGGATCTCGGCTTAAGCCCCGATCAAATCGCGGAGATGCGGCTGGCGTATGGCGCAGATAATCCATTGTGGCAGCAGTATCTGCATACGCTCTGGGCGATGCTGCATGGCGATTTTGGCTACTCAGTACAGGCCGGTGTGGCGGTGAGCGATCTGCTCACCAGCAACCTGCCCGCCACACTGCAACTGGCACTGCTCGGCTTTGCCCTCGCCACGCTGATCGCCTTTGCTTTGGCAGCGCTATCGCGCCTGCCCGCATTGCGTGCGCTGCGTTCGTTGCTGCAATCGGTGCCTGCACTGTTTATCTCACTGCCGACCTTCTGGCTCGGTATCGCGCTGATTCAACTGTTCTCGTTCCAACTGCGCTGGATACCAGTGATCAACCCCTCGCCTTTACAGGGGTTGATCTTGCCCGTCATCACCGTCGCGATCCCAATCTCCGCGCCACTGGCGCAAATTTTGTTGCGCAGTATCGATCAAGTTTCGACCCAGCCGTTTGTCGCGGTAGCGCGTGCGAAAGGTGCCAGCCAGAGCCGCGTACTGTGGCGACATGTGATGCGTAATGCGTTGCTACCCGTGCTCAACGTGGCGGGTTTACTGCTGGGTGAACTGATTGCTGGCACATTAATCACGGAAACGGTGTTTGGTCTGAGCGGTATCGGCCAACTGACGCAGCAAGCGGTCAACAACCAGGATGTCGCGGTACTGCAAGCGGTGGTGATGATCTCTGCATTGGCCTTTGTGCTGATAAACCTGCTGGTCGATGCGCTGATGCCGCTGTTCGATCCGCGTCTGCAACCTATTGCGGGAGGAAGCCGATGAGCCTCGTCGATTACGCCAGCGCTCGCCAGCGCGCGACACGTCAGCAGCGCGTGTGGCGCATCCAACCGGGTTTATGGCTCGCATGGGCGGTGATGCTGCTGGCGCTGCTGGCTGCGTTTGCACCCGGTCTGTTTACCCACTACAGCCCCACCCAAGGCATTGTGGGAGCGCAACGTTTGCCTCCGCAAGCCGCCTATTGGCTGGGCACCGATCAACTGGGGCGCGACCTATTCACACGCATCGTGTACGGCGCTTCTCAGTCGCTGGCGGCGGCATTTGCCGCTGTGGCGATGGGCTTGATTGGCGGAACCACACTGGGCGTACTCGCCGGTGCCGTCGGCGGTCGAACAGAAAACAGCCTGATGCGACTGGTGGATGTACTGCTCTCTATCCCTTCCCTGCTGCTTGCGTTAAGCGTGCTGATTTTACTGGGATTTGGCACGGTACACGCAGCCCTGGCTGTGGGTATCGCCTCCATCGCCAGCTTTGCGCGACTGGCACGCGGCGAAGTGGTGCGCGTGCGGCGCAGCGAATTTGTTGAAGCCGCTTATGGCAGCGGCGGCAGCTTCTGGCATGTACTGTGGCGACATATCCTACCCAACTCGTTAACGGCAGTGATCGCCTTTGCCGCCTTGCAGTTTGGTCAGGCGATTCTGG
>NZ_BBOC01000099.1:0-16145 GCF_001485335.1 Type-D symbiont of Plautia stali
ATGGCTTTGCCGGATTTTTACCGACGCCGGTTGCCAGCAGTTCATCGTCTTGCCAGACGGTGCCATCAATCAGCAGACAATCCGCTTTTTGCAACCAAGGCATGATCACGGCATCCGGCTCGCCCAGGCCCGGCGCGTACAACAGCGTCTGTCGGTTGGCGGTGTTCTCAATAAACAACGCCACGTTATGGCCTGGCAGAGGGCGATCGCGGTAGGGAGAATACGGTGGCGCATTGCTGAGAATCGGAATAGCCGTGAACTGCAGATCGCCGCACACATCGACCCGGAAGGGTTCCAGCGGCGTTAACGCGTGATGCTGCAGCCCGCCATTCCAGTGCTGCAACATGGTGAAAATGGGGAAGCCACTGGTGAGGTCAGCATGGACCTCGGGCGTACACCACACCTGATGTGGGCAGCCTTCACGCAGGCTGAGTAACCCGGTGGTGTGATCAATCTGGCTATCGGTCAGGATAATACTGCCGATGGCGGTACCGCGTAGCACACCTTTTTTGATCAGTTCTGGCGTGTGGGCAATCTGCTGGCTGATATCCGGCGAGGCGTTACACAGCACCCAATCTTCACCGTTGTCACTGACAATGATCGAAGATTGCGTCCGCGCCTGAGCCTGAAGGGTGCCGTTACGCAGGCCGCTGCAATTGGCGCAGTTACAGTTCCACTGCGGAAAGCCGCCACCTGCCGCTGAACCAAGCACTTTAATAAACATGTGAGATGACCAAAAAGAAAAATAAAATGCCCGCGCGGACGGCGGGCAGAAAGTCTTAGCGGTTGGAGATGTACAGAGTCACTTCCAGGCCCAGACGCAGGTCAACAAATTCAGGTTTCTTCCACATAATTTTCTTCCTCTAAACAAATAACGCAGAGCAGGCTCTGCTGGAAATGCTTGCGCCAGAAACACAATTTTCGGGCCACAATGCACGACGCGGGCTGATGTTGCGCCAATGTAGCAGGCATATCAACCCTGATTAGGTAAGGGAATTGTGTTAATCCTGCCAAATCTGTTGCAGGACGCGCTGCCAATTACCCCAGGCAACCTGCTCGATCACTGCTTGATCATAGCCGAGCGATGCCAGCAGCGCATGCAGGCGCGGCAGCCCAGAAACATCTTTTAAGGCGTCCGGCACACTGATGCCATCGAAATCTGAACCAAATGCTACGTTTTCTGGCCCCATTATTTCAATTAAATGTTCCAGATGTTTACCAATTTCGATCAATGGCGTGTCGCTGGTGCGCTGACCATCGGCGCGTAAGAAAGCGTTACCAAAATTCACACCTACTACACCGCCACTGTCACGAATCGCCCGCAGTTGATCATCAGTGAGATTGCGCGGCTGCGCGCAGAGTGCGTGGGCATTGGAATGGCTGGCCACCAGCGGCGCGTTCGACAGGCGCGCGGTGTCCCAGAACGCTTTTTCATTCATATGCGATACGTCGATCATCATGCGATGACGATTGGCCGCAGCAATCAGCTGCTCACCGGCGCGCGTCAGGCCCGGCCCGGTATCCGGAGAGTGAGAAAATGAACCGTTCACCCCTTCGCCAAACAGATTCGGTAAGTTCCAAAAAGGGCCAATACTGCGCACGCCCGCCTGATAAAACTCGGCCAGCGCCTTGCCATCAGCATCGAATCCATCGGCACCTTCAATATGCGCCACCATCGCCAGCACGCCATCACGGCGACAAGCGGCGATGTCATTGGCCGTCAGGCACAGTCGTGCGCGCCCCGCCGATTCCGCCACCAGCGCTTTCAGGATATCCAGTTGCTGCCAGAGGATCTCCAGCGGTTGCCACTGCTCCTGCGCACGTTCAGGTGCCACTTCATTGATGTAACGTTGCGGCGGGACAAACATCGCAAACAACCCACCAGCAAAACCGCCCTGCTGCATACGAGGGAAATCAAGGTGCCCTTTCTCAATCCCCGAGAAGAAGGCGTCAGCAGGCGCATCGCGATGATGTAACCACAGGTTAAGCAGCAGGTCGTTATGACCATCGAAGGTTTTGATTAACATAGGTGATAAAGGTGAAGGCAATATGGGCGCTATGCTACCCGGCCCATGGAGTTTAGCCAAACGTTGGGGCACAAAGGGTTACTTCTGTGCAACGGTTAAGCCATGATAAAATGTCGGTTTGACGTCGAGGTGTTGCTGAATCAATCCATATTTCTGGTAAAAATCAGCCGTCTCCTGCTGCTGGGCAATGGTGGCGTCATCAATGCTTTGCCAATGCGACTGGCGCCGTGAGAAGGATTTTGCCGCAGCCTCTTTTGGAAAACCGATGATTTTCGCCAGCGTGGTGGAGTATTCATCGACATGGCTGTTCGCCCAACGATCCGCCGCCGCCAGTCGATTGACGTAATCCTGTAGGGCGGCCCGTTTTCCGGCATCATTGATCGCCGCATCGGTGGCCGCGAGGAAGCTGTTGCCACTGGAAAGCCCCACGCCGTTAATCAGCACACGCCCGGTATGGGTTACTTCCGCCAGCGCCGTGTAAGGATCCCAGGTTGACCATGCATCCACTGAACCGTTGGCCAAGGCAATACGCGCATCGGCCGGTGTCAGGAAGCGCCATTTAACGTCTTTGTCACTGATACCCGCTTTTTCCAGCGCTTTTAACGCCTCGAAGTGGCCAATCGATCCACGACCGGTGGCGATATTTTTCCCTTTCAAATCCGCCACGGTTTTAATCGGTGAATCAGGACTGACCAGCACCGCCAAACCTTCAGGCACCGATTTGCTCACCGCCACGGCTTTCACCTGTGAACCCGCCGCAAGAGAGAAAAGCAATGGCGCATCGCCAATAATACCGGCATCCACCGCACCAGCATTTAACGCCTCCGCCAGCGGTGCCGCCGCCGGAAACTCTGCCCATTCGATTTTATAGCTGAGATTGTTTAACTGCTGCGCCGCTTCCATCTCGGCGTGCATATTTCCCTTCTGGTCAGCGATACGCAGCGTAACGGTTTCCGCACTGACCGCCCCACTGGCAAGCATGATAAAAATGGCTAAAGCTGCTCTTTTCATTGTGTTTTCTCTTATCGCGCAAAACCCCAGACTACCCTGCCGCGAAGCAAGCCGAGATGCTGATTTCATCTGAGGAATGCCGCCTGGCGCATAAGCTTTGGCACGCCGAGCCCGCAACGGGCGGAGAGAATACCGATGCCATCACGAACAACAGCAAAGATCATGCTTAAAGCTCCATAAAGGCCAGTCCGAGGAGCAAAGCGTCCGCCGCCGGGAGCGGCGGCCGATCTGCATGGATGCGTGATTTCTTTGCGATCGGGCTGGCCTTTATGGGGCCGAGCACGAAACCCACAGCAACCCCAGCCAAACCTGATAAATTGTCAGTTATGCAGCCAGTGTTGTCAGTTATGCGTGAGCAGAGTGCGGCGGAGTGGTCCAGACTGATCACAGACCCATAAGGAGAACCTCATGCTGAACCAACCTGCTGAAAAATACCGCCCCTACCCGGTGATTGACTTGCCCGACCGTCAGTGGCCCTCGCGCCAGTTAACGCAGGCGCCACGCTGGCTCTCAACCGACCTGCGTGATGGCAACCAGGCGCTGGCGACACCGATGGACAGCGCGCGCAAGCTGGAGTTTTGGCAACTGTTACTGCGCTGCGGTTTTAAGGAAATCGAAGTGGCGTTTCCCGCCGCATCGCAAACCGACTTCGATTTTGTCCGTTTGCTGATCGAGCAGAATCATATCCCGTCCGACGTGGCCATTCAGGTACTCACCCAGGCACGCAGCGATTTGATCGATCGTACCTTTGACGCCCTGCGCGGTGCGCCACAGGCCATCATCCACATGTATAACGCCACTGCGCCACTGTTCCGTGAGCGCGTATTCCGCCAGAGCAAAGCGGAAATCGTTGAACTGGCCTGTGCCGGTGCGCGCCAAATTCGTGCCCGCTGTGAAGCACAAATGGATACCGCCTGGACATTCCAGTATTCACCTGAAACCTTCTGCTTTACCGAACCCGACTTCGCGCTGGAAATTTGTGAGGCCGTTGCCGCGATCTGGCAACCTGGCCCTGAACGCCCGATGATCATCAACCTGCCCGCCACGGTTGAAGTGAACACCCCGAACGTCTATGCCGACCAGATTGAGTATTTCTGCCGCCACTTCAGCCAGCGAGCGCAGGTGGCGATTTGCGTCCATCCGCATAACGATCGTGGCACCGGCGTAGCCTGCGCTGAACTGGCCATCCTGGCCGGGGCCGATCGCGTTGAAGGCTGCCTGTTTGGTAACGGTGAACGTACCGGCAATGTCGATATCGTCACGCTGGCACTCAATTTATATACGCAAGGCGTGGCGCCTGAACTCGATTTCAGCGACATCCAACAAGTGCTGGAAGTGGTGACACGCTGCAACCAACTGCCGGTTCATCCGCGTCATCCTTATGCCGGTGAATTAGTCTTCACTGCCTTCTCCGGCTCGCATCAGGATGCCATCCGCAAAGGGTTTGCCGAGCGCAGCGAACGTCAGGAAGCGATCTGGCAAATGCCCTACCTGCCGCTAGATCCGCTCGATATCGGTTGCAGCTATGAAGCGGTGATTCGCGTAAACAGCCAGTCCGGCAAAGGGGGCGCAGCCTGGTTGCTGGAGCAGAATCACGGCCTGCAGTTACCGCGCGGATTGCAGCAGGATTTCAGCCGCATCGTACAGCAACAAACCGATGGCCATGGCCAGGAGATGACCCACCACGCCCTGTGGCAACTCTTCTGTCAGCACTACGGTTTAACGCAACCCTCGCGTCGCTTGCTGGAAGCGGAAAGCCACAGTGATGAAAAAGGCGAGACGCGTTTTAAAGCCCGCGTGCAAGACGGCGCGCAGCCGGTGACGCTGGAAGGGAAAGGTAACGGATTGCTGTCAGCCGCCGTAGCCGCGCTGCGCCAGCGTTATGATCTCGCTATCACTATCGAGGATTATCATGAACATACGCTGGGGAAACGCAGTGACAGCCGTTCAGTCACCTATATCAGCTGTCTGAATGCGCGTGGTGAACGCGCCTGGGGAGTAGGGATTGATAACGATGTGGCGCGCGCGTCGTTGCAGGCACTGCTTAACGCGGCCCATGCTTTTCTGCCGCAGGAAAGTAATTCGCTGGCGTAACGCCCAGCACCCGTCGAAACATCGCACTGAAGGCGCTCGGGCTCTCGTAGCCAAGATCGAGCGCCACCGTCAGCACCGTCTCGCCCTGCGCCAGGCGGGCTAATGCCACACTCAAACGTGCACGGCGCACCCAATCGCTAAACTGCAGACCGGTTTCGCGGTTAAAGTGGCGTGCCAGAGTGCGTTCAGCCACACAGAGTTCGCTGGCCGCTCGCGCCAGCGTCCAGTTTTCACCGGGTGACTGCTGTATCTGCTGGCAGAGCGCGCGCAATCGATCGCTCTCTGGCCACGCCAGACCAAACGGCAGCACATCCATCACGCGGATTTCGTCCAGCATCAGTTCGTAAATGCGCTCGGTGCGACTGCCAGAACCGTACTGCTCTGGCAACGTCAGTGCGCTGACAATCAACTCACGCAGCAACGGCGAAATCTGCACCACCTGACAACTGGCGGGCAAATCAGCGCGCGCCAGCGGATCGACAAACAGCGTGCGAGCCGCCACCGTGCCCACAATAGACAGCGCATGGCGTGTGCCTGCGGGCAACCAAACGCCTCTACTTGGCGGCACAACCCAGCTGCCGTGCCGGGTCTCCACTTTGACCACACCGCTTAAGGTGTGGATCAGCTGTGCACAGTCATGATGGTGCCACGGCTCCTCGTCACCATGCGCATAATCGTGCGCATAAGGCACCACTGGCCGATGACTAAAATCGAAGTTGAGCCGTATACTCATCTCAGAGTTTCAGAAACTGGTAAACCGCCGCCAGATCCTGCTCACCATATCCGGCGTCCACCGCTTGCTGCCAGACATCCACAATGTTCTCCAGTGCCGGCAGTTTGCTGTCACCGGCCGCATCCAGCGCCAGTTTGGCATCCTTCAATGCCCAGACCAGATGCATCTGCGGCGTGTAATCACCGCTGGCGATCATACCCAGCTTCATTTTGGCGTACGGTGCCGCCAACGGGCCGCCATCCAACACCTTCCACAGATCGTCGGTGCTGAAACCAAACTGCTCCGCCAGTCGCGTACTCTCCGCCAGGCTTTGCATCAGACCGATCAACCAACTGTTGACCACCAACTTCATACGCGAACTGGCACCGGCTTCACCCAGCCACTGTGTTCCTTTGCCAATCGCGGCAAACACCTGTTCTGCGGCCTGCGCTTTGCTTTGATCACCGCTGGCCATCACCAGAATCTGGGCATTTTCTGCAGGTGCTTTGGTGCCTGAAACGGGTGCATCAATTAACAGCACGTCCGGGCGCACCTGTTGCAGATCGGCGATCAACCCATCTGTGGCTTCGACCCCAATGGTGCCCATCTGGCATACCGTTGCGCCCTGCTTCAGTGCGCTCGCGGCCTCACGCAGCGCCTGACGCGTGGTGTCACCGTCTGACAGCATGGCAATCACCACGTCAGCACCCTGCACCGCCTGCGCCGCGCTGTCACTGAGTTGCAGTCCGGCGCTCAGTAAATCTTCGCCTTTGGCACGCGTACGGTTCCAGCCATGCACCACGAACCCTTTTTTCAGTAAGTTGGCAGCAAATGCATGCCCCATTGCGCCTAATCCCAATACCGCCACAACCGGTTGCTGACTCATAGTGACTCCTTTATATGCTTTCAGACAAAACCGCCAGACTGACAGAAAATCCCATACACAGCCAGGCGAGAGATGCGACCACCCACATTTTTTCACGCAACCGCAGGCAATAATCAGTCATAATATTAACGCTTTTGAAAAAAGTGAAAAAACTATTAACATATGCGCGATTAATGTTCCGTTTGGTTCATTCCACACCTTCTTTACGGTCTTTCATAATGAAAATTGCTTTACTGCGACAGGCACCGTTGCTGATGCTGCCTGCATTATTCCCCCTGCAACTGATGGCCGCGGATAATGCCAGCAATACCATGGTGGTGAGCGCCGCGCCTGCGGGTTCCGGGTTGTCAGAATTAGATACACCAGCCGCCGTCAGCGTGGTGTCAGGTGACGACATGCGTCACGCCGCACCGCGCGTCAACCTTTCCGAAAACCTCACCAGCGTGCCCGGGTTACAGATTCAAAACCGTCAGAACTATGCGCAGGATCTGCAAATTTCGGTGCGTGGCTTTGGATCGCGTTCAACTTTCGGCCTGCGCGGCATCCGCATGTACGTGGATGGTATTCCCGCTACCATGCCTGATGGACAAGGGCAAACCTCCAATATCGATATTGGTTCCATCGATCATATCGAGGTGTTGCGCGGTCCATTTTCAGCGCTGTACGGTAACTCATCGGGTGGCGTAATCAACGTCGAAACCCAGACCGGTCAGCAACCCACTACGCTGGAAGCCAGCTCCTGGTTCGGCAGTTACGGCAGTTGGCGCAACAGTGTTAAAGCCAGCGGCGCAACCGGTGACGGTACGCAGGCGGGGGACGTAAATTACACCGTTTCTGCCTCGCGTTTCACCACTCACGGCTACCGCGATCACAGTTCGGCACAGAAGAACCTGGGCAATGCCAAGCTGGGTGTGCGCATTGATGACGTCAGCACGCTGACGCTGCTGTTTAACAGCGTGCATGTGGATGCACAAGATCCTGGTGGATTGACCGAAGCACAGTGGAAAGATAACCCACGCCAGGTAGCCAGCAACGTCACGCTGTACAATGCCCGTAAGACCGTCGATCAAACCCAGGCTGGCCTGCACTATCAGCGCCAGATGAGTGAAAACGACGACCTCAGCGTCATGCTGTATGCCGGTGAACGTGAAACCACGCAGTATCAATCTATTCCACGCGCCACTCAGCTTCAGGCAGGCTATCCTGGCGGTGTGATTTCGCTGTCACGCCACTATCAGGGCATTGATACCCGCTGGACACACCGCGATACCCTGTTCACCCTTCCCGTGACGGTCACGGGCGGGCTGGACTATGAAACCATGACCGAAAAACGCAAAGGCTATCAAAACTTTGTCGGTAATGACCTGGGTGTTCAAGGCGATATGCGTCGCAACGAGCGTAACCTGATGTGGAATCTGGACCCTTACCTGCAAACGGCGTGGCAGTTCACGGATAAGTGGTCACTGGATGCGGGCGTGCGTTTGAGTACCGTCAATTTCGACTCTAATGACTATTACGTTACCGCCACCGATCCGGATGACAGCGGCAATCGTCGCTATCATCGCTGGCTGCCTGCCGCGTCACTGAAATATGCGATTGATAACAGCTGGAATGCCTATGTTTCTGCCGGTCGTGGCTTCGAAACGCCAACATTGAATGAGCTGTCGTACCGATCAGCCGCGCAGACCGGTCTCAATATGAACCTGAAACCTGCCACCAGCGATACCGTTGAACTCGGCACCAAGAAACGCATTGGCAATGGCCTGATTACGGCAGCACTGTTCCAGACCGATACCCAAAACGAGATCGTCTCCGACAGCAGCTATGAAGGCCGCACCAGTTATAAAAACGCCGGCGAAACGCGCCGTCGCGGACTGGAACTGGGCCTCGACCAGCAATTCGGTGAGAACTGGCAGTTCAAGGCGGCCTGGACGCTGCTCGACGCCCGTTATCGCTCGAACGCTTGTGGCACTGACAGCTGCGATGGTAACCGTATTCCGGGCATTGCGCGCAACATGGCCTATGCCGGACTGGCATACGCGCCGGAACAAGGCTGGTATGCCGGTGGCGATGTGCGCTATATGAGTGATATCGCCGCGGATGACGAAAACGACGTTAAAGCCCCGGCTTACACCGTGGTGGGCGTGAATTCAGGTTATAAGTGGCTGGTGCAGAACTGGACGCTGGATCTGTTTGGACGTGTTGATAATCTGTTTGACCGCAACTATGTCGGCTCCGTGATCGTCAACGAAAGCAACGGCCGTTACTACGAACCGGCACCGGGCCGTAACTATAGCGTAGGTTTGACGGTGAGTTATGCGTTTCAGTAAATAACCCGCTTTAGAATGTGAAATGCCCTGCAGGACGTGTCTGGATTGCAGGGCATTTTTTGCTCAAGAGTGTTAATCGAATTCGCATGGCGTACGCTTGCCATTGACAGCAACGTGGCTCGGCGCTGTGCGCAATTACACGTCCCCGATGCACGCCCCCATACAGATGCCCTTATCGCGGCGACTGCGCTTGAACATGATCTGATTTTGGTTACGCGCAATGCCAGAGACTTTGAAGGTTCAGGCGTGGTGTTGCTGAATCCATGGGACGAAGAATAACCTACGTCCTTTATAAATTATGCTGAGGCCACCCCAAGGCACACCAGCATAAAGCTTAACTCGCGATTACTTCAGCAGCGCCAGCACATCAGCGGTTGAGCCGGTCTCACCCAAGCGCGGGAAAATACGCTCAATGCTGTTTTTATGCGTTTCGGCATTCAGGCAGGTCATGGCATCAGTTGCCAACGTGACGTTGTAACCTAACTCATACGCCTGACGTGCCGTGGATTCCACTCCAATCGAGGTCGCGATACCGCATATTACCACTTGAGTCACACCGCGCTGTTGCAGTTGTGCATGTAAGTCGGTGTTGTGGAAGCCGCCCCAGGTGGTTTTGGTCGCCGCGATTTCACCCGCTTTCAGCGTCATTTCTGGCACCAGCACTGCCCAGTCTGCTGGCAACTCACCGCTGTGGCGTGCCTGCTCGTTACGGCCTGGTGCGCCACCTGCCACATTCACTTTCACAACCGGCAGATCTTTTGCGTGGAACGCGTCAACCAACTGTGCGCAGCGCTCAACAACAACGTCTGCAGCCAAAGGCGCGACAGGGAGACGGACAATCCCGTGCTGCAGGTCAATCACAATCAGGGCGGTTTTTGCATCTAACGTGGTTAAAGCCATGTTGATTCCTCTCAGGATTATTGGTCGGCAATACGTTGCAGTAAGGGGATGGCCGCGAGTAATGTCTTCTGCTCGGCTGGCGTGAGTGAGGTCGCCATATTCCGCAGTAACCAGTCATCACGTTGCGCACGATTAGCGGCGATCAATTGCAGGCAGCTTTCAGTGGGATGATAGCGGGTTTTACGGCCATCATGCGGATCGGCCTCCCCCTGAATTAAGCCCTGCGCCTGCAAACTGGCCACGGTCGCGCCCATCGACTGACTGCGAACCCCCTCCTGCGCCGCTAACTCGGTCACCGTCATCGCGCCGTCTCGTACCAGGAATCCCAGTACCGACACTTGTGACCAGGTGAGATCAGCGGGTGGCGCTGACTCTCGCAAGCGCCGTGCCAGCTTGCCATTGATGCTGCGCAAGGCCGCAGCCGCGCTATTCAGGTCGCTCATGGCACCCTCTCCTTACTGATGAAGCGCGAGTATATAAATACGAAGGCAAACTGTGTAGTTTACCTTCGTATCAATTTGTAATTGTTGCCATGGTGATTGGCCGTAGCGGCGCGATTTATCGCGCGTCCTGAAGCAACGATACTGCTTAAATTCGCGCGATAAATCGCGCCGCTTCAGGATGCGAGTGATACGAATAAGCCAAACCCTTCGGTTTAAACCCGCTGCAAGTAATGGATCAAACTGTGAAAACGCAGGGGTGTGCTGAGCGGATTGCGGTAACTGTGTGGGGTATCCGCCGCGAACTGACTGGCTTCACCCGCTTGCAACCGTCGCCAGGTGCCTTCGACATTCAATAGCAGCTCCCCTTCCAGCACCACCACTTGCTCAATCACACCGATTTCATGGGCTGAAGAATCACTTTGCGCGCCGCCTGCCAGAGTCACTTCGAGCAGATCAAAGCGCAACTTAGCGTCATAAGGCAGCAGCGGTTTAACCTGCATTTGCGCGTTGGGTTGCTGAAAGGTTGCGGTGACACCGGGCGCCTGATCGCTGCCCTGAACAAAGAAAGAAAAAGGCACATTAAAGCCGGTGGCAATTTTCCACAGCGTTGCCACCGTGGGACTCGACTCACCACGCTCGATCTGACCGAGCATCGCCTTGCTGACGCCGGTGTGATCGGCTGCCAGCGTCAGGCTCCAGCCGTTGGCCTGGCGCAACTGTTTCAGCGCCTGACTTAAATGTTGATGAAGATTTTCCATGTTCACTCCTGACAAATTCGCGCGCAGTGTACCACTTGTGCGTTATAACACACTCGTGCAATAGTGTGCGCTATAACGCACAAGCAGGAAAATAACCCATGATGACTGCCACTTCGCGCAGTGCTTTCTCCTTCCCGATGCTGATTTCCGGGTTTATAGCCGTACTGGTGGGCTACAGCAGTAGCGCGGCATTGATATTTCAGGCGGCACAAGCGGCGGGTGCATCGCCCGCGCAAATTGGCGGCTGGCTGTCGATGTTAGGCGTGGGCATGGGGTTAGCCTCTTTTGGTTTATCCGTCTGGACGCGCATGCCGATTCTGGCCGCCTGGTCTACGCCGGGCGCAGCCTTACTGGCCACCAGTGTGCAGGGGTTAACACTCAATGAAGTGGTTGGCGTATTCGTCGCCACCAATGCCCTGATCGTGCTCAGTGGCGTCACCGGATTGTTCGCGCGCCTGATGAACCACATCCCCCAGTCACTGGCTGCAGCGATGTTGGCAGGCATTTTACTGCGTTTTGGCATGGGGACCTTTAGCGGACTACAGAGTAACTTTGCCCTGTGTGGCAGCATGTGTCTGGTCTGGCTGATAAGTCGTCGTTGGCTGCCACGTTACGCTATTATTCTCGCGTTGATCGCGGGTGTGCTGGTGGCGCTAGGTCAGCAGGCGATTCATTTTCCCGCGCACGCTCTCACGCTCAGCGTGCCGGAATTTGTCATGCCGCACTTCAATCTGGCGGCCTTGATTGGAGTGGGATTACCCTATTTTCTGGTGACCATGGCATCGCAAAATGCCCCCGGTATTGCCACCTTGCAGGCGCACGGTTATCAGCCGCCGGTCTCTGCATTAACCGGCTGGACCGGATTTATTGCGCTGATCCTGTCCCCCTTTGGCGGATTTTCCGTGTGTATCGCTGCCATCACCGCCGCGATTTGCATGGGTGAGGATGTGGACGCCGATCCCAGGCGTCGCTGGATGGCTTCGGCCATTGCGGGTGTCTTCTATCTACTCACCGGACTGACCGGCGCGCTGATTGCCATCCTGTTAAGTGCCCTGCCCACTGTGCTGATCGCCACTCTGGCGGGGCTGGCGCTGCTCGCCACGCTGTCAGGCAGCCTGCAACGTGCGCTGTCGGAGCCTGAGCACCGAGACAGCGCTATTGTGGCGTTTCTCATCACTGCCAGTGGTATTTCATTGTTAGGTATCGGTTCTGCTTTCTGGGGATTGGTTGGCGGTTTGATCACTCATTTAGTCCTTAGCCAACGCACTCGCGCTTAAATTTTCAGCAACTCCACCCTGCAGCGGGGAAAAACGCCCTGTTTTTCCCCCTTTATTAGCCGTTTGATTCTCCTGCATTTGGCTTAAGATCACTACGATACCCTTCATACTTCAAGTTGCAGGTGCGTTGGCTACGTGTATTCACCTCAGTCACTTACTCCAGTAAGCTCCTGAGGATTCATACACTTGCCGCCTTCCTGAAACTCGAATTATTTTGGGTATATCGCCAAATACATATGGTGTTCTGCCTCAGACAACCACCGATAAGGGCCCAACGAGTGGCAAAAACTTTTCTGCGCAGCGGCAATCTGGATACGGTTCTGGCACTGGGTGAAAACGGCCAGCCGGTCTGGGCTTCTGCCCTGCAAATCCGCGAAACGCTGCGTCTGCGCCGCCAGACAACACTGGCTAACTGCCTCGCCATTCCGCAAGCCAATGAACGCGGTGACCGCCTCGACTGGTATGCACCGTTTAACGGCAAAGTAAAATCCTGGCTGGCTGCCAGCGATCATGAGCGACAAAAAGCGCTGGAGCTGTTGACGCTCAACCAACAGGATTTACTGGCCGCCAGCCTGCGCGCGCGTGATGCCGAAAATCCCGCCATGCGGCTGTTCGGTGCCCTACTGAGCAAAACACTCCAGTTTCCCGACCAGCAGTACGTCTATCTGGTCGACGGCAAACCCGTGATCACCTTCTGGGGTTTTGTCGATCCTCAGGCTCGCTCACGAGATGATGCACTCGCCTGCCTGCGTGACAGCCTGGAAGAGGCGTTACCACCACTGCTTCCTGAGCCACCGGCTGCCATCGTGGCCCCCGTGGTTGTCGCGCCAGTGATTGCCCCGCTGATTGAGATCCCGCCGGTTGCAGCGGCCCCTGTTGCCGAGCCAACACCTGAATTGATCGAAACCGTGCCGGAAGTCGAACGGACAGAACCGGAACCGGTACCTGAACCTGTACCCGCCCCAGCACGTCGCCCTTCAGTATGGCGTCCTGTCGCCTTTATGTTGCCGGTGGCTGTAGCTGCTGCTGCAGGCGTGGCTTTCTGGCTCCATAGTTCTACTCCGCAGGCTGCGCCTGAAACAGCGGTTGCCGATATCCCGGCGCCCGTATTCACACCGCCAGCGGTGGTCGTAAAAGCCGAGAAACTGGCGTCCACACTGCCGCAGAAGAGCGCCTCCGTGACTGCAGCACCTGAGCCAATTGCCCCACCGGCACCGCTGGAAGTGGTGGCTGAACATACCGAGCCGGCCAAAGCCGATGATCTGGTGATGACCACCGAAGATGCGCGCGTCGGATCGGTGAAGTTCATCAATGGCACCTGGCGCGTGACCCTGCGTCAAACCAACTTACCCACCGGTAAACCGCCGAGCCTGCGTTATCAGCTGCGCAATGGCAAAGGCGTCGCCACCATTTCTCAAGGCGATAACATCCGCTGTAAAGCCGATGTCACTGCCGCCATGACCACCGCCGGAACCATGGTGGTACGCAGCCGCTATACTGCCAGCTGCAGCGATAAGTCGCGTTACCGCATGCCAGAACTGGTGTGTAAAGCCGGTGACGGCATTGCCAGCTGTACTGCGCAATACGGCGCAGATCAGGTCTTCCCGTTGACGATTAAGCGTGAGAGTAAGTAACCATGTTGGCTCCCCTCATCGATGACAAACAAAAAATCACGCTGATTGAAGATAGCGGTGTGCAGTTTCTCGATTTTGGCCTGCGTCTGCCTGCTTTGCAGGCCCGTCGCCAGTTTGTAAGACAGACCGCCAATGGCCCGCTGCTGCGGCTCAACGTTGACGGCAACAGCGGAAAATTTCTGCTCTATCCGGAAGATGGTAGCGCGGCGGAAGTGGTTCGCCCTGAGTCAGATATTGCGCTGGCCGATTCGTTAAAGTTGTTAGCTCACCAGTGGCTGCCGCTGCCAGTGCTGCGTTGCACCAGCGGACGCCGTTTTATCGGCGGCCCGGATAACTGGGCACGCCTGCACCTGGCCCCGCTGAGCCAGCCCGATGCGGCCGGTAACACCCATCGCATTACGCTGGCCTTCGATACCCGTATCGTGCCGGAACAAGACGGTGGCGAGCAGCACGGTCTAAGCAAAGCCGATGCCCAGAACGGCGTCAGCTTCGCGCTGGCCTGGCACAATTATGAGCTGGGTGAATTTCTCGATCACACCTGGGTTGATGGCTGGCTACGTGAAACCTTTGCCCAACAGGTTAATGCGCTGGAATCCCGTCGAGAGCAGGAACTCAACCAGGCGCTGCGTGAATTTGAGTATCAGGCACACTATCTCAACTTGCTGGAGCTGCTGGGCGAGCAACTCGACCTCGCGGAGATCTACATCCAGGCTGCGTCGCTGCAAACGCCGGCCGTCAACGTCGATATCATTCTGGATGTCGGCAACTCACACACCTGCGGTATTTTGGTAGAAGATCATGCCGAAGAGAGCAGCGGCCTGCGTCAAACTTACGAGCTGCAACTGCGCGATCTCTCCGAACCGCATCAGGTGTACAACGAACTGTTCGACAGCCGCCTGGAATTTGCGGAAACCCGCTTTGGTAAAGCCAACTTCTCGCTGGAGAGCGGCCGAGAAAACGCCTTCATGTGGCCTTCGCTGACCCGTGTTGGACGCGAGGCCAGCCGCCTTGCACTGTTGCGTGCCGGCACCGAAGGCAGCACAGGTTTATCCAGCCCACGCCGCTATTTATGGGATGAAGCACGCTATCAGCCAGGCTGGCGCTTTAACGCTAACGGCAGCAGTGACGAGCCGCAGGCCACCGCGCTGCCTTTCACCTTACTGTTGAATGATGAAGGCCAGCCGCTGCATGCGCTGGATGAAGATGAGCGCCTGCCGGTGTTTTCCGCCAGCTACAGCCGCAGTTCGCTGATGACCTTTATGCTTTGCGAACTGCTGGCCCAGGCGATGATGCAGATGAACAGCGTGGCACAGCGTCAGCGCATGCCGCAAAGCCAGGCACCTCGCCAACTGCGTCATGTGATCCTGACCTTACCGTCGGCGATGCCTAAACCTGAGCGCGAGATTTTCCGTCGGCGCATGCAGGAAGCCATCGCGCTGGTGTGGAAAGCCGAAGGCTGGCATCCAGCCGAAGAAGATTTCAGTGCGGAAAACCAGGCAAAAAGTCTGCGCCCCGTACCGGACGTGCAGATGGAATGGGATGAAGCCACCTGCGGTCAGATGGTATGGCTGTTCAACGAAACCCAGGTCAACTTTGCGGGCCGCGCTGAAGATTTCTTTGGCAGCATGGCGCGCCCGGACCGCCCACGTGAAGCCGACGAACTGCCGGGCAAAAGCTTGCGCATCGCTTCGATTGATATTGGCGGCGGCACCACCGACCTGGCGATCACGCAATATCGCCTCGATGATGGCCAGGGCAACAACGTCAAAATCACCCCGCGACTGCTGTTCCGAGAGGGCTTTAAAGTCGCGGGTGACGATATCCTGTTGGATGTCATTCAATTGTGGATCCTGCCTGCACTGCAGCAGAGCCTGCAAAAAGCCGGATTGACGCTGGCTGAACCGCTGATGAACAAACTGTTTGGTCACGACAGCCGCATGGACGGGCAAGCCACGTTGCGTCAGCAGGTCACTCTGCAGCTGTTTATTCCGCTGGCGCAGGCAGTACTGGAGCGCTACGAAAACTGGGACCCGCTGGATAGCCACAGTGAGATCAATGCGCTGTTTGGCGAAC
>NZ_BBOC01000100.1:0-15116 GCF_001485335.1 Type-D symbiont of Plautia stali
AAAGCACCTAGTTATACTGAACAGGTACGTCGATCAACATCTTAAAGCTACCATTCTCCTCTTTCAGGACGAGAGCGACTTGACTTCGGGGCCCTCGTGGACCTTTTGCAACAGGTATAAAAGGCGGCGTCTGAAATAATATGCTGTGACAGAGTGAAATGATGAAATATTGAATCTGGGCCTTGACAATCTGTTCGTCGGAAAGAGCTTCTTGATGACTAAACCCTCATGGGACTTACGCAGAGATTACTAACATCACGGTGTATTAATCTGGCCGGAGTAGGTCATCAACTATTACAACAGAGCCCCGCCGGTGTAAGTACACGCCTTCACAGCCGGAGTAACGGCAGACAAATGTTAAAAAGCATTAAATAGCCTGCTAACTAAATGACACGTTATTTATTTAAATCAGTGAGTTATTCCCTACGCCATAATCATCGACAGATTTATTATAGCAACCTGTTAAGAGATAGCATTTACTTATTCTTTATTAATAAGATAAGTAACCTGCATAAGCGCAAAGAGTATTAATAAGCTTATAGCCTTTGACTGTGTAGGCTCAATCCTACGACACCCCGACGAAATATCTTATTCCATTTTTCCCGTTAGAGTATATCTTTACAAATAATTTAATGTTTATGTTTTTCTTTCATCAAAGACAGATGTTTTTTTTGGGTTAATAGAGCGTGGCGGCTTGGTAACAAAAAAGCATGTTGCCTCAGAAGGGGTTGGTAGTGACTATAAATATCTTGCTGCTTATAAAATGCAACTATACAGTAATTGGGTTAAAAGAACTTTTTTATCGTTCGAATGAAAGTAATTACTTTAAAGTAATATCTGATCTTAATGATATTTCATACATAGAGGGTAATAATGAGATTGATGTCGTTATAACAGAGAGTGGCCGTTATCCTTTAGAGGTCTCTGAAGCCTTGATGATTCCTCAATCTATTGATTGCAGATCTATTATCCTTGTAGATAACATAAGCCAGACCGAAAAAAATTTTTACAAACGTGCAGGTTTCCACTACTTATTGGCTAACAAAACAACTTTTCAAGATCTTCAGAGGGTTATCTTCGACTACGGGTACAGAAATAAGAAAAATGCCATAAGAAGGATTAGTTACTCCAAAAAGGAACGTGAGATTTTATATCGACTCCTACGAGGTGAAAATATGAAATACATTTCATCTGAACTAAATATTTCTTACAAAATGGTAAGTCATTACAAGAATTCTGCACTTTATAAAACTGGTGCCAAAAGCATTATTGATATTGCCAGCGGAGGAGGTGGTCTAATACACAAAATAGCAAACTCATCATCACTATTTTAGAAGATATTTAAAACTTATTCCTTCTAATAGAAATGGAGTCCTATTCCAATTATCTTTTAAAGCATACGCCTTTATCTATAACTATCCGGAGGTTGGTAAATCCAATTAAATTATGATGCTATCAAAAACCTTTTCATCAGCTAATGATGACGCTGCACTACCTTCTTCATGTCATCAAAAAATTTTTCGTTTAAATATGTCTCACGCTTCTCTGGCAGGTATTTTATTTTTATCATCTTTTAAAGTATTTGCCGGTACTTGTGTTGATCTTGCACAAGTAGGAGATGGATCTGCTGGAAACGCAACTTGCGGATCCTTCTCTATCGCGATTGGTGCTGGTACTGGTTCTACTGCAGATAACTTCGGTATTGCAATCGGTGATGCTTCTAATGCTACTGCTGATAACTCTGTTTCCATAGGTCGGCAGACAACAGCAGGAGGAGTCCGAAGTACAGTGGTTGGTTCACAGGCAAATGCAACCGCAACTGACTCAACGGCTCTTGGAAATGGCGCGCGTGCGTCTTTTGGTAACAGCGTTGCATTAGGTGCGGACTCAGTAACAACCGTTGGAGCTCAGTCAGGCTACAGTGCCTATCGTCTTTCCGACGGGCAAACTTCAATTGGTGAAATTGGGGTTGGAACAGCTTCGGGAAACAGAAAAATAACAGGAGTTGCTGCTGGCACCAGTAATAATGATGCGGTAAACGTTCAACAACTTCGCGCTGTAGGTGATCAAGTAGATCAAAACACTTCGAATATTTCAAATTTAGGTGGGCGAGTAGATCAGAACACTTCCGATATCTCTAATCTGGATGGTCGGGTTACAAATGTCGAAAACGTCGTAAATACAGGTAATCTTTCTGTAAAATATTTCAGGACAAATTCATCAGGGCCAGATTCTGTTGCTAGCGGTACTAATTCACTGGCAATTGGTACATCTGCCCAGGCATCTGGAGAGAATGCTATCGCAATGGGTAATGGGGCCCAGGCTCAGGCTTCAGGAAGCGTAGCAATTGGTGCCAATGCCTCAGATGGAAACCGGGGCGCAGAAAGCTATACCGGGAAATATTCCAATGCGACTAATAACAGTGTCGGAACAGTTTCCGTTGGAAACGCAGCTACCGGGGAAACTCGTACTGTAAGTAATGTAGCTGATGGGATACAGGCCAATGATGCCGTGAATGTGCGTCAGCTTGACGGTGCTGTAGCGGAGTCCAAGCAATATACGGACGATTCGATTGCTAATGTCAATGCAAGTGTTGGACAGTCAAATACTCGCCTAACACAGTTGGAACAGGGCAAAAGCGGTATGTTCCAGGTCGAGAACAGTAGGGGAGCACCTGCACCGTCAGCATCGGGGATGGATAGTATCGCTGCGGGACCTGGTGCCAGTGCTACAGCAAGTAACGCCTCTGCACTTGGCAACAACGCGCGCGCTGTACACAACAACTCAGTCGCTCTTGGTTCCAATTCGGTTACAGACCGTGAAAACAGTGTATCGGTGGGCAGCCAGGGTAATGAAAGACAAATTACTAATGTTGCGGAAGCAACCCAGGGCACTGATGCTGTAAACCTTAATCAGCTCAATAATAGTGTTGCTAATGCCGGAGCAGGAGCTAACGCATATACTGACAGACGCTATGGCGAGCTAAAAAATGATATTAACCAACAGAAGAAAATGTTGGGTGCCGGTATTGCTAGTGCAATGGCCATGGCAAACTTGCCTCAACCGGCGGACGCTGATGCAAGTATGGTTTCTATGGGAGCCGGTGCGTATCAGAGTGAGGCTGGTTTAGCTTTGGGACTCTCTCATCGTTCCGAAAGTGGTCGTTGGATAACTAAAGCAAGTATCAGCACCAACACTCAGGATGACTGGAGCATGGGCGTCGGCGCTGGTTTTCAGTTCTGACATTACTGCGGAGGCTACCTGCCTCCGCAAGTTTGGGGAATGAAATGTTCATCAAGAAATTATCTTTAGTGCTGATGTTAATATTGAGCACTGGTTGCGATCAAATTGCTTTAAAAAGTATGCAGGATAAACCTAAGCCTTCGTCTAACCAACTTCCGAAAGAAGAGATAAATAATATTCATAAGCCGCTAATTGACTATTCTACTTTACCTGTAATTCAGCATGCTGTAAGCCGCCTGTCTCCCACTTTAGACGAAAAATTTGATATATCAGTTATTCAGAGAATATGCGTATTGGCACGTAATCAAGTCACTAAAGAACGTGTTTTATCGTCAATTCGCAAAGATGGAATAGACCCCACAACTATTCCCGAACAAGGGAATGCTCTCTCCTTGTTAGTAAATGATGATCAGGTGAAGCGTATACAAACCTGCGCCGCATGGATAGCACAAAGCGCAATGGACCCAATTAACAAAGATGGAATTTTTGTAACTCAGACCCAAAAGGTACGAGAGGTTGTAAATCGGAAAACCATTGTAAATACAATAAAACATGATGTGTTTGATAAGCCGAAAGCTTTTGAACTCATGTCAGTAAAATTATCAATTCTCAGAGCCAATGCAGAGCTGTATGCCTCAATAGCTCAAAGTCTGAGTAAAACACCTGGTTTGACTCTGGATGAGTATGAGAAAAAGGCATCCGAAGAGTTTGCTGCACGAGCACCCCTTTATTTAAAAAGAGTTCAGGAACTATATTACCCTGACGCAGATGCTTACCACCTCACTCAGTATGACAACGGGAATTATAACTTCTACACAGATAATGGTTATCGTGTAATACGTAATGAAGGGAACGTTTATCTAACGTTTCGTGGAATAAACTGGCTCGCTCATGGGGAGATCATGGGAAAGGAATATTTCATAAAAACTGGAGACCTTTACAATTCGGAGAACAGTAACAATGAGGGGACCAGAAAGGAATGAAATAATTCTGACAATGAAAACCTGAAAATGTTAATAATACTAATTAAAAAACAAAAAATCTTTTGTAGCATTACATATCGTTAATTAAAAGAGATTTGTAATCCAGGTACTACACACTAACGAAGAAAGCTCTCATAGAAAAACAAAAAAATACAAATTAGAATATTACTTCGTGAAGGGTGCGTGAGTAAATAATGATGCGGGATGCATCCTATTCCGGCAAGGGACTGCTGGTTTATATATGTGTATTTTTTCATAAACCATAATTTCATTCATGTGAAATTATGGTTTCCTTGTGGGATGTGTATAAAATTTATGCTGGCACCTCAGCAATTAAACACAAATATTTAAGATGAGAAAAGAGGGATTTCCATTGATTAAGAAAATGTCAGCACGAGCCTTGCTACTTGCTTTGTCCTTTTCGACTTTTGCAACATTTGCAGCGGACGGCACTATTAATTTCACCGGGACAATTACAGATGCCACCTGTAAAGTTACACCAGGAAGCGCAAATCAGACGGTAGCATTGGGTACCGTCAGTTCGACAAATTTTACTGCAGCAGGGAGCCAGTCGAGTCCAACAAAATTTAATATTGTTTTGACACAATGCCCTGCCTCTGCTTCAACAGCCAGAATAAAATTTGACGGACCTGCTGACGCTTCTAACAGTACTCTGATAGCCCTCACTTCGGGGACCGGAGTGGCAACAGGTGTAGGCGTAGGTATTTATGAGGCTGATGGTACAACACAGATCCCTGTTGCGACGGCATCAGCCAGCAAAACCCTTTCTACTACAGCTAATACTACCTTTAGTTTTATTGCCAAATATGTTTCCACTTCTGCGACGGTAACAGCAGGAACGGCAAATGCAGTAAGTAATTTCACAGTCACATATAATTAGCACATGTAAAAATTAAAAAACATTTACGGAGCTCCAGATGATAACACCGGAGCTCCGAATTCTATTTAAATTTACTCTGGAAATGATAGCGTGATTAAAAAAGAGAAGATAACCATCATTATATTATCTGTGATGATAGCAAAGTCATCTATCGCAGGTGTTATTATTGGTGGGACTAGAGTGATTTATGATAGTAGGAAAAAAGAAGCGTCCATTTCAGTCATCAACCCTGATAAAGTTACACCTTATCTGATACAGTCTTGGGTTGAAAAAGAATCCACACACGAAAGCCAGGCACCTTTCATTATTACACCACCTTTATTTCGTCTGAATGCAGGCCAAGAAAATACACTCAGGATAATCTTTACAGGTGGTCGTTTATCCAGCGATCGTGAGTCACAGTACTGGATAAATATAAAATCGATCCCATCGACATCCGAGCTAGAAAAGAATCAGTTACTTATTTCAGTAAAGACACGGATAAAACTCATTTACCGACCTGAAGGTATAAAGGGTGATCCTATGGAGGCTTATCAAAAGCTTATCTTTAAGTGTCGTGGAGAAACCATCGAAGTTTATAATCCCACTCCTTTTTACATTGCATTTTACTCAGTAAAATTGAATGGAAAGGAGGTTAATAACGCTGGAACTCTTGGGCCATATGACAAAAAACCGTTTCCTTTACATGAAAGGGGGGTAAATTCTGTCAGCTGGCAGGCTATAAACGATTTCGGTGGGATAACGACACCAGAAAACGCAAAGTGCAATTCAGTTTAAAATTTTGTAACAGAGCCTACCAATCATGCATTTTTTAATCAAAAAATTTAAATGCTTTCATCCTATTTCATGTATCTTGGTCGTAAATAATAATATAACAACCCAAGGATTGGGGTGGTTAACATACGGAAAAATTCATTTAACTGCACCCGCACTAATTATTTTTATTTCATTCACACCTTTTCAGGTGTCGTCGAAAGATTACTTTAACCCTGCAGCACTTGAACTTCCCGGAGGCTCACAAAGTTTGTCCGAGATTGATCGCTATCTTTATGATGACAGTCAAATTCCTGGGGATTATATCGTTGATCTGTATTTAAATGGTGATTTTGTTGACACTCGGAAAGTGAAATTCGTTCAGGATAAAGGTACGCTAAAACCGCTTTTAACACCAAAACAGTTAGAAAAACTCGGTGTAAGAGTTGAAGCTTTTCCGCAACTGAGAAAAAAACCAGAAGATTTACTTATAAGTAACCTCTCAGAATTTATTCCGTCTGCTTCAAGTCATTTTGAATTTTCTGACCAGAGCCTTTTTCTGAGTTTTCCTCAAGCATCTCTTAAATCAGAAGTCAGAGATTATGTTTCTCCTTCTCAATGGGATCAGGGTATTCCCGCTGCCATCGTCAACTATACATTCAGCGGTGCAAACAGTTCTGAATCTAGGTATCGCGGTATTTCAGGAGTAGACAGGGATAATGTTGGCAGCAACAGCTATTATCTGAATCTTAGATCTGGCCTGAATTTAGGAGCATGGCGTTTTCGTAATTACTCAACATATGGTGGAAATGGAAGCGAACATAACTGGGATAGTGCGAGTACCTATCTTCAACGTGACATACAGTCTGTGAAAGGACAACTGACAATAGGGGACAGCGCTACTCCTGGAGACATGTTTGACAGCTTTCAGTTCAGAGGTTTCCAACTGGCATCAGATGACAATATGTATCCAGATAGTCAGAAAGGGTTCGCTCCTGTCGTAAGAGGCATCGCCCAGAGCAATGCTCAGGTCACCGTACGTCAGAACGGTTACGTCATTTATCAGGCCTATGTCCCTCCTGGCGCGTTTACTATTACTGACCTCTATCCAACGTCTGCAAGTGGTGATTTAGATGTCACAATCAGGGAGGCAGATGGTAGGGAGCGTCATTTTTCGCAACCTTTTTCAGCTGTCCCTGTTATGTTGCGTGAAGGAAGATTGAAATACGCCATCACTGCGGGAAAATTTCGCAGTTTAATTGCTCAGGCAAAAACACCAAACTTCACGCACAGCACGATTATTTATGGATTACCATACGAATCGACCGTATATGGTGGACTTTTATTTTCTGAGGATTATAAAGCGCAGGTGCTTGGTTTAGGCAAAGGCCTTGGTAACCTGGGTTCTATTTCATTCGACTTAACTCAGGCGAGAACTGAATTAAATCACGAAAAAACTCATAAGGGTGTTTCATACAGATTTCAGTACGCTAAGGATTTCGTTTCAACAAATACTTCTTTTACGGTAGCAGGCTACAGATACTCTACCAGCGGATTTTACGACTATCAGGAGGCAAATGAATCAGGTTTGTACACTGGTCGAGACTCAAGGTTTAATTATAATAAACGTAGTCGTGCAGAAATCACTTTAAACCAGACGTTAAATGAATATGGAAATGTATATCTTTCAGCATATCAGCAGGATTACTGGAAAAAAGAAGGGTATGAAAGGAACCTCAGTGCTGGTTATAATTTCAGCTACAGTGGTATAACATACAGACTTAGTTATGCCTATGTTGAGTCCCCGGTAAGTATCACGGGTGACAGGCAGATAGCACTGAGTTTTCAGGTGCCACTGAGCAAGTGGTTGCATGATAGTTGGGCCAGTTACAGTATGAATATAAACCGAAATGGTCAGGTCAGTCAGCAAGCTGGTTTGGGGGGAACGGCACTGGCCGACAATAATCTTAGTTATAACGTTCAGCAGGGTTACACCAGTGCAGGGAGAGGAGCAAGTGGGAATGCTAATGCCAGTTACAAGGGCACCTATGGAGTAGCAGAAGCAGGATATAGCTACGCACCTAATATTCAGCAGGTAAATTATGGCGTTCAGGGTGGTGTTGTGCTGCATCAATACGGAGTGACATTTTCACAACAGTCGGGTGACACTATGGCTCTTGTTCGCGCGCCAGGGGCTGCTGATGTAAAAGTACTTAATAATACAGGCGTCAGAACCGACTGGCGTGGTTATACTGTCGTTCCTTATGTTAGCACTTATCGCAAGAATCGAATCGCACTTGATACTGAAACGTTTGCTGACAATATAGACATAGAGACCAATAGTCAGACTGTCGTACCAACCAATGGCGCCTTGGTAGTTGCGAATTTTAATACACGTGTTGGAAGCCGTGTTCTATTTAATCTTGTCCATGATGGCCAGCCAGTACCTTTCGGGTCCTCTGTTTCTCTGGTTCAGCCGGGTGCAACTTCTGCGAATGCCAGTATTGTCGGGCCGAATGGTCAGGTTTATCTGAGTGGGATACCGCCCCAAGGCAAGCTGAATGTGAGCTGGGGCGAGTCCCGCGAACAAAAGTGCATTACAGATTTTCATCTCTCATCCTCTGGCAATTCCTCAGTCATAATGACGTCGCCGTTTTCATGTAAATAAGGATTATCCATGAAGTGTATCAGAATGCTTATAACCTTGTTCATAAGCTTCATTTGCAGCTATTCCAAATTGACAGAAGCAAAATGCAACTATGCATCAGGATTAACATCAGAAGTAGTAAAAAACATCTCATTTGGTACAGTCAGGGTACAGAGAGACACACCGATTGGGACTGTACTTGCAACGCAGGTAACGGGGTCTTTTCAGGGGGGCAGTACGCTCGCAGGTTGCGATGTATCATGGAGAAATCAGTGGATCACTGATTTTACTACGCTAAGTGGAGTAGGTGATAGGATTTACAGTACAAATATTGCTGGTATAGGGATTAGGCTTACTAATGTGCCGGCGTCAAACAGACTCTTGCCCTATGAAACAGGTTTTGGTGCAAACGCCTACGTAATTATACCCGGTGAGGGCATTAAAGCAGAGTTGATCAAGACGGCGGCCAGTGGAGTCGGTTCCGGGAGCATCAGAACAGGTACACTTGCCCGGGCGGCGGTAAAGGATAACTTTTATTATGCGAGAGTAGATCTTACAGGAACTAATAATATAGTGCCGGTTGCCTGCTCAGTTATCAGTACGTCTATAAACGTTTCGATGGGGAACGTATTGAACACAGCCTTTTCCGGAATTGGTAGCACCGTTGCAACTAGAAATTTTAACATACCTCTTGACTGTGATATTCAGACACGAGTCAATATAACTCTGGATGCGACCAGAGACAGTTCTGGAGCCGCCGGCGTCATTGCACTCAATCCTTCACCATCTGGCATAACTGCTTCAGGGGTTGGAGTTCAGCTTTTATACAAAAACTCACCCGTTTCATTCGGAGAAATTATTACGATTGGCAGTGTTGGAACTGCCGGCACCTATAATGTACCCTTGACAGCACGTTATTATCAAACGACCAATCCAGTGGTGGCTGGCCAGGCAAATGCGACTGCTACTTTTACGATGACATATAACTAATGCGTGCTAATAGGATTAATATTAGTATCGGACGACATGTCTATTGCGGTAACTAGATGCCGCGTCAAGAAGAAACAGAATCCCGAAAAGATAATTCCCTGTACTATTCGGAAGTTGTAAAGATTAGATGTCCGATTGAACAAAGTTGGTTTAGTAGTGGCCAACTAAAAGTGGCCCTCGCTAAATATTTTTTTAATAATTTCTTAAAATTAATTAGTCTGTGAATGGCATTTCGCTTGCTAAATTTGAACAGCATGTGATAGCTAAATGATACTTTATGATGCCTTAAAAATTATTCTATCGTGTTGTTAGCAACAATGATTCCACCTCAACTCTCGATAACACTACAGCCGTTTTTTTAGACTAACCTGATATAATAGTCTCGCTCTACTTTATCCAGAGAGAGGACGCCCCCTGTATTAAAGAGGGCCTGAGATAAACTATTTTAATTCATTCAGGAAGTTATTTATCGCAGAATGAAGCACTTTTAGTTTCAATTCGAGACGACTTATAGCTTTTTCAATGTCATGTTCGAAAGAAGGGGAAGTACAAAACATCTCAATTTTTTTACACAACTGGTCAATAACGTTACAATGTATTATTTGGGCTCCGCCACTAATACGGTGTATACATCTGGAGAGGTTTACCCAGTCTTTTTGGATGAGAAGATTTTTAGCCAGTATCAAATCTTTTGTATTCTCATCATCAACTTTTTTCAAAAGTTGAAAGATAGCTGTTTCGTTATCATGCATCATTGTGTAAATCTTCTTGAGATCGATAATCCCCGAAAGAGGAAAATTGGTATTCAGCAATTGTATGTTCAATAAAGACTCTTTAAGTTGTGAAATTGAAATCGGCTTGAAGAGACATTCATTCATTCCGGCTTCTATACATTTTATCCTTGTTGACATAAAAGCACTGGCAGTAAGACCAATTACCATTAAATCATTGCCTGAGCTACGTAAATCCTGAGTAAAAGTATACCCGTCCATCCCTGGCATGCTACAGTCTGTGAAAACAGCATCAAAATAGTTTTCATTGAGAAGTTTTAATGCGTCTACCGCGGAAACACATTCTGTAACCTTATGACCCAAAGAGATGAGCTGCTGCATAAGTACTAATCTGCTGGCTGGATGATCATCAACAATCAAAATCCGTAAACTCTTTTCTTCTAAAATAGATAAGAACCCACCGGGCGTGTATGGTACAGCCTGACGGACAGGAGCAGTAATTTTTATTAGAACGGAAGTTCCCGTATCAGGAATACTATTTATTTCAAAAACACCATCCATAGCTGAAATAATTTGACGACTGATTGATAGACCGAGTCCAGAACCTTTAAAATTCTTACCTTTACCTACCTGAGTGAAAGGTTCGCATATTCCTTTAAGATCTGCTTCAGAGATGCCTATTCCGGTGTCGTTTATTACTACCTTTAATGTAAGAGTATGCTGGTTAGTGTAAGAACAGTTGAATTCAACATTTATTGTTCCCTGTTCCGTGAATTTAACAGCATTACTTATTACATTTGACAGCACCTGCCTCAGACGAGAAATATCGAGAAACACCTCCACGGGATGAATGTTATGATCATGGTATACAATAACATTACCTCTTTGGTTAGCTACCGCTTCAAAAACTTTTACTACAGGAATTACAATGTTTTTCAGGGGGGACCATGTGGCAATAAGGTCTAGTTTTCCATGTTCAATCTTTGCAATATCAAGTACGTTACCCAACAACTCAAGAAGATTTCTTGATGATTCAAATGCTATATTAAGGTTTTCATTTTCAGGATTATGAATCATCTCAAGTTCAAGAACGCCAAGAATCGGACTGATTTGAGTACGTATTTCATGACTAATGGTTGCCAGATAGGAACTTTTAGCCTGGCTTGCACTCTCAGCAATCTGACGTTGGTTGTTTAAACTTTTAAGATTATTTTCATAAAAAGTAATATCAATCCATCCACATATAACCCCCGTTACGACTCCCTTTTTATTAACATCAGGAATTATCCAGTGAGAGACTATTTTATGGTTTTTGCCATCAAATATCCTTAGCTTATTTTTAAAAGGAACATCCTTGTTATTCCCTCCTCGCATGGAAATAGTAATAACTGGAATTTGCGAATAAAGTGGATGGCGCGTATCAGAAATAGATCTGATTGAAGATATATCAGGATACTCTGAAAAAAAACTGGAAAAAGCTTTATTAAATTTGACTATCTGAAAATTCTCATCAACAAAATAAACTGGTGTGGGAGAAGCATCAAGTAATTTATCAAGGAAATTTACTTGATTTTTCATTGAGTTATGCGATTTATATTTTCTAGAATGCTGCTGATTTTTATATAATATCCAAAGAAACATTAATATGATGAAACCAGCTGCAATCCCTAAAAGCGCATAAAACTTTAAACTATAATTTTCCCATGTCCCAGTGAGAGAGTCCGGCATGTTCTGCCATTTATTAACCAGTAATGACATGTCTTGCGGTTCAATCTCGGCGACTGCCTTATCAAGGATCGTGAAAAGTTCTGGTTGATCCCACCTGACGCCAAAACTTATTTCAGCATGTTCTTCTGAAATCTTTTCTGAAATTTTCAGTTTACCTTTGAAATATCGCTCTATCATATACTCAGTACTTAACTGAGTATTAACAGCGGCATCAGCTTTTCCTTCATCAACCATTTCCATAGCCAGAATTATATTATCAGCCATTAACAATTCGACAGCAGGATACTTTTCCCTTAAAAATCCATTAATAGTATTATCTTTTGTTGTTGCCACTTTTATATGTTGATTTAATTTTACATTTTCCCCTTGAGTGTCTGGAACAACAAGAACAAATGGTGTAGTTATATAAGGCCTCGTAAAATTTAGTTTTTCCCTTCGTGGCTGACTGATAGTCATAGCAGCGAGGAAGTCCCCTTTTCGGTTATTTATGTTTTCAAGCATTCCATCCACAGAAGTTGAAATTACAGGTATAAAATTAATTCCTGTTCGCATATGTATCATCCTGAGAACATCTGCAGTTATTCCTTGAAACATTCCTGAAGTGTTAATTATTGTGTATGGTGCTAAATAAGGATTCACAAGTACTTTTACTGTTTTCTTTTGCTCAAGCCATTTTCTCTCCTGACCGGAGAGCTCCAGGGGATTTTGAAACCTCCACGGGTCAGGATATCCTCCCCATTGACTAAGCAGATAATGCTGATGATCTATAGGTATTGATCTCATAATCGCATTTAATGCAGAAAAAAGTTCAGGATCAGATTTTCTAATGATGTAACGAGCCCCAGATCTATAAAAGGGCAGGATGTCCGTCATTGATAGAGTATTAGTGTAATTACGTGCAATAATGAAACCTGCTACAATCATATTACCAATGTAGAGGTTGTTTTTTCCTAAAGCTACTGATGAAAGGGCGGACTTATCAGAGGAGTATCTGATTATTTGGGCTTTAGGGTATATCCTTTTTATTTCTGCATCACTTGGCTCATTAATGGCTATAGCGATCTTCAAAATGTCTTTTTCCGACATGCTTGAGATTTCCGCACTGTCTCGTGCAACTACTACAAGAGAACTAGCAGAAAAATCTTGGGTGATAATGAGGTTATTATTTTTAACATCCACATAACCCGGTATGTCACTCATTATATCTATTTTATTTTCAATAAGAGCCTGAATAGCCTCTCCTCGTGTTTTGAAATAGATTATTTTTGCATTAACACCTAAACTATTTTGAATGATTCGTGTATAATCGGCAGTAATACCCTCAAAACTGTCTGAGTTTGGAAACATTCTGTATGGCGGCGCTTCGTCACCCCAGACGCCTACCCGGATATTTCTAATATTTTCAAGCCATTTTTTTCTGCACTTCCAAGATCTACTGTAATACGTTCGTCGTCATGGCGACTTGAAATATTCAATGTCTGTAACACTTCAACTGCATAGGTATGTGGGGATAGGAGAATAAAAAAACAAGGATGGTTAATTTTAATGGTGCCATCATCACTCCAAATCATTTCTTCGGGCAAAGTCAAAAAGGTCAAGTTGTGATTTACATCCCAGCTTTTCCATCAATCGGGTTTTATAGGTACTGATGGTTTTATTGCTGAGCTTCATAATTGAAGCAATCTTTATGTTTTCATACCCTCTTATGATGTGCTGAAAAACAACAAACTCTTGAGCAGAAAGCATACTCAGTCGTTCCTGATCGTCATACACTTTCCTGTTTTCAGGAGAATCATAGCGTTTTAATGGAAAATATCCATATCCATTTTCCGCCGCTTTAATAGCAGTCACAATTTCCGGAAGATTATTCTTCTTACTTATATACCCATCAGCACCGTTCTGAGCACTTCTGGAAGCGTAGAAATCGGGTGCTTTCGCTGAAATCATGATGATAATGCCAGGAAAACTTCTTTTTCTCAATATACGTACGACCTCTAACCCACTTAAATTTATAATATCGATGTCCAAAATTATTATGTCAGGATGAAATTTTTCCACTAGATGCAATGCTTCCACGCCATCCCCTGTTTCAGCAACGACGTCATGCCCTTCATTTTCAATGATAAATTGAATCGCCATCCTGGCTAAAGGATGATCATCGACGATTAATACTCTAGACATGTAAGCACCATTAAAAATAAAAAATCAGGGTTAGTTGATAATAATATTGCTTCAATTCCGAAATTAATCAACAAAATTCAATCTTATGTAGTCCCCTTCCTACAAGAAGTCGAGGAAAATTCTCATTCCATTACAGGGGAAAATACTATTAAATTTCTTTCGATGAGTATCTGGAGATATCATAAAGCCTGTAATTTCTAGCACATTTACAGGTAATGAGAGGTCTGTTTTGAATTTAAATATACTACTTTTATTAAAATGTAGGTACACGCAGATAGCGGTTAAAGAACTAATTCTTCAACACAAAATGGAATGCCCTGTAAAAATAATTTCTGGTGTAGATGAGATGTTAAGCCACAATAGTGGTGATAAATTTGATCTCATAATCAAAGAGCCCGGATTATCTTCTTACGAAATATCAAAGGCTTTTATCATTCCCACTCTTGTGAAAAGCTCATGTATTTTATTATCATGCGGAGGTTGTCAATTATACAATAACTTTTACGAAGCTGCAGGGTATTTGTTCGTATACGATAAAACCTTGTCCAGGAAATTTTTTTTGCGTATGATTGATCATCTTTTTACTTATTGTTTCGAGAAAAACTCAACGCTTTCTAAGTACTCAAAAAATGAAATAGATGTTATATTTAGATTAATTAAGGGGTATGATATAACATCGATTTCTCGTGAGTTAAATATTTCTTATAAGATGGTAAGTCATTACAAAAATTCAGCCTTGGACCGCATTGGTGCAAAAAGCATTGTTGATGTAATAAGATGTAATAACATCAATATGTTATAGAGACAACATTAAAAATAATTACTCAAGCCTGCCTTGTAGGAATGATAATTATAAATAACTATGAATTAATATTATCTACTCGTTTATTTAACCATGAGGTCACTTTATTAAATACGTTATTTATTTCTAAAAACATCTGCCGCGAGAATACACTATG
>NZ_BBOC01000101.1:0-15012 GCF_001485335.1 Type-D symbiont of Plautia stali
TAAATGCGCACCCTACGATAAACCCTACCCATTCTTGCAGGGTCGCCATTCATGGCGACCGTCAGCCGCTTTACTGACAAGCATTACGCACTAACATGCGTATTTCTCGCGCATGTTCAAGGCTGAGAAACAAACACGCTGTTATCCGTAATCGCCTGCACATCGACTTTATTGGGCAGAATCTTCAACTCACTAAACAAATCCGACACCTTCTGCACTTTCGCCACATCTTCCGGTGTCACCGGGCGGATACCGTGCGAAATACGCGGCGTTATTTTCTGCGCATCCTCCGGTGAGAGCCGCGTCAACTGTGCATACACCGCATTGTACTGCTGTGGATGTTCCAGCGCCCACGCACGCGCCTTGGCTAAACGCTGCGTGAAATCAGCAATCGCCGCGCGCTTAGCGGGGTCGTCGAGCGAACTTTGGGTGGCGGTGACAAATGACAGTGCGGTGGTTAAGCCTTTACCGTCACGCAGTAAACGCGCGCCGTGCTGTTCTGCAATGCCCAGATAAGGGTCAAAGGTGGCCCAGGCGGCGATTTGCCCGGAGTTAAATGCGGCGCTAGCGTCGGTCGGCAACACAAAACGAACCGGCACCGCATCGCGTTTTATCTGCGCCTCTTCCAGCGCTTCATACAGCAGATGCTGTGAAATACTGCCACGCGCCGATGACACCACCACTTCCTTTCCAGCCAGATCTTTCACGCTGTGGATCGGTGAATCCGCTGGGACGATCAACCCATTCGAACCGGCATCTCCCACGTTAGTGGCAATAATCTTCAGCGGCACGCCGCCAGATGCCGCCATCAGCACCGGTAAATCTCCAGCGTAGGAAGTATCCACCGCGCCTGCACGCTGCGCTTCAAACAGCGGTGCCGCACCCTGGAAGTTGGCCCAACGATAGTGATAAGGGGCATCCTTCATCACATCGGCGGCTTCAATCAGCGAGCGTAAATTGCGCGCCTGATCGCCCAGCACCAAGGTGACGTTGGTTAAATCAGGCGCCGCCTGGCTGGCAAATGACGCGCACAGCAGCAGCGCAGAAACAGTCGGTTTCAGCCATTTCATGAAGAGACTCTCAAAGTGCGTTGCGGTTGAGCTGACGGATGTAAGCATCCCAGTGCAGCTGATACTTGTGGTTGCGAATGCTGTTATCAAACGCCTGCGCAGCTTTTTCTGACACCTCATCCGGTAGGATGATCAGTTCCGCACCACCCGATTGGGCCGCCAACTGAGCCTGGCAGGCGCGCTCAAGGTAGTACAGATTGTAAAACGCCTCTTCAATGCTGCCCCCGCTGGTGAGCAGCCCATGGTTACGCAGGATCAAAGCATTAAGATCGCCGAGATCGGCCACGATGCGCTGCTGTTCATCAAGATCCAGCGCGATACCTTCATAATCGTGGTAGCCAAGACGGTTGTGGAAACGCGTGCTGTGCTGCGAAATCATCAGCAAACCGTTGCGCTGTGCCGAAACGCCAATGCCCGCCGCCGTGTGGGTATGCAGCACGGCATGGGCATCCGGGCGTGCACGATGAATCGCGCTATGAATCACAAACCCAGCGCGATTAATTCCCAGCCCAGTGGGGTCATCGATGATGTTGCCGTCGATATCGATTTTCACCAGCGTCTCTGCCGAGATCTCATCAAAGGTTTGCCCAAAAGCGTTGATGAGAAAATGGGGCTGGTCACCCGGCACGCGCAGGGAAAAATGGGTGTAGATATGGTCAGTCCAGCGCAATTTGGCCGCCAGATGATAGGCCTGAGCCAGTTTCACTCGCGCTTGCCATTCGCCTTCGCTGATCCGCTGCCGCAGGGTGATGACATCCAGGGTTTCCGTGCTCATTTTCACTCCTCATTTCAGGTCAATATGCTTTCCTGACATCGTGGCACAGCGCTTTTCCCGCAGGGAAATGCCAATAACGGCAAAACATTGTCAATTAACGCAAAGCGACGCGGTAAATTGACCTGTATCAGTTCAGAGGATAATCAAATCGCTACCATGCACGGCCCCGGGAAGTGATATGCTGCTGACGCCGCAGCGTATTCAATATCCTGTTGCTTAAACCGACCGAGGAAAGTCTGGTGCCTCCGCAAAAACGAACGCGTGATTTTCGCTGGCTGTTCATTGTCTGTGCCGGGTTATTACCCTTGGTACTGGGCATCCTTTGCACAGCCATCGAAGCGCGCCATACGGTGAGCCAGCAACAAATTTCCACCGCTAACGCCCTGTTAGCGCAAGCCGAAAAGATGAGTGATAACGCCTGGGATATGATTACCCAGCTGCGCCAGTACCATTACCAGCCTTGTGAAAAAATTGAAGATCAACTGCAGCGCACAGGGTCACTCAACGCCTATTTTCGTTCTATTGGATTGCTAAACGGGGAGAATATCAGCTGTTCATCAGCGTTCGGTTTAACCAATGGCACCCTCACTCAGATGATGCTGCAACCACCTCCTGTCACAGGCAAAGCATGGTGGAGTATGTCAATCAAAGGGACATTCGGCGTTCCCAATCGTCCGGCCGTGGTGTTTGTACGCCAGTTGCCCGACGCTACCGGTTTTTGGGCGGTGATTGATGGCCAGTATTTGATGGACTTTATGCAGGCGATTGGCGAATCACGCGGTTACCAGATGAGCCTGCAATTTGGCAACGGGGCGGTGATTGCCAGCGGACCGAGTGAGGTTGCCCCTCAACTCTATTTCAAGAGTGAAGCCTATCGGGCGGAATCAAACCGCTATCCCATCAGCGTAAACGTCTCCATTCCGGGTTCGGAGCTACTCAAAGCCTGGCGCCAGGCACTGTTTATCTTCCTGCCAATGGCCGCCATTTTCTCGATTTTGTTGATGGTGCTGACGTCCAACTGGTTGCGCCGCCGCATTTCGTGGGGCGATGAGATCCGCCGCGCCATGCGGGGTCGTCAATTTTCCGTGCATTATCAGCCGGTTTACAGCACGGCGCTGCAACGCACCAGCGGCGCAGAGGCCCTGCTGCGCTGGCAGTTGCCGAATGGAGAGATGATTCGGCCAGACATCTTTATCAGCCATGCGGAATCTGAAGGCATGATCGTGCCGCTCACCCAGCATCTGCTGGATCTGATGGCGGAAGATATTCAAAGCTGGGAGGTGGAACCCGGCTTCCACATTGGGCTGAATGTGGCGGCAGAACATTTGCAGCACGCCGATTTTGTGCAGGATATTCAGCGCTTCGCGCGCCGCATTAAAGATAAGCAGATGGTGGTAACCTTAGAACTCACCGAACGCAGCCTGATTGACGACGGTGAACTGGTGGCTCGCAAGCTGCGCCATCTGCAATCCCACGGTATGAAAGTCGCCATCGATGACTTCGGTACCGGTCACTGTTCGCTCTCCTATCTACTGACTTTCCCACTGGATTATCTGAAAATCGATCGCGGATTTATCAACGCCATTGAAGGGCTGGATGTGGAAACGCCAGTGCTGGATGCCATCATCAACCTGTGCCACAAGCTGGAACTGGACGTGTTAGGTGAAGGCGTTGAGACCTCGTTACAATTTGCCTACCTGCAACAACGTGGTGTGGTATTTATTCAGGGCTATTATTATGCCCGTCCGATGGATAATGACCGGCTTCGTGCCTGGCTCAATGAGCAGGGTTCTCAGCCGCTTCTCGTTGAGGAACACCATGAGTCTGAACTGCATCATTCTTGATGATTACCAAAACGTTGCGCTGTCGCTCGCCGACTGGGCAACGCTTGAACCCACCGTTCGCACGACCGCACTCACTCAACACTATGACAATCAGGACGAGCTGGTCAGTCACATTGAACAGGCCGATATCCTGGTGGTGATGCGTGAACGTACCCCACTCACCGCCGAACTAATTGGTCGGTTGCCGAATCTCAAACTGGTGGTCACTTCCGGCATGCGCAATGCCTCCATTGATCTGCACGCCTGCGCCGAACGCTACATCGCGGTATGCGGCACGGCCAGCAGCAGTGCAGCGCCCATGGAACTGAGCTGGGGTTTGCTGATCGGCCTGGCTCGTCACATCTATGCCGAGCAGCAGGCGCTACGCAGCAACGGACCATGGCAGCACACGTTAGGACTCGGTTTGCAGGGCAAAACGTTGGGCCTGCTGGGATTAGGTAAAATTGGTGGCGAAATGGCAAAAGTGGCGCAGGCGTTTGGCATGCGCGTCTACGCGTGGAGCCAGAACCTCACTGAGGCACGTGCGGCGGAATGCGGTGTAGAGCGCATGACCTCGCTGGATGCTTTGCTAGCCGCAAGTGATGCTGTTTCAGTGCATCTGGTGTTGAGTGAACGCACCCATCATCTGATCGACAGCCACGCTTTCGCGCAGATGAAGCCGGGAGCATTGTTGATCAATACCTCGCGCGCCGGGATTGTCGATCAATGCGCGATGATTGCCGCGTTGCAATCCGGCCAGTTAGCCGGTGCCGGTTTGGATGTGTTTGAACAGGAGCCGCTGCCTGTTGACCATCCGCTGCGTCTGCTGCCCAACGTGCTGGCTACACCGCATCTTGGCTATGTTGCTGACAGCAACTACCGCACCTACTTCACGCAGGCCGTTGAAGATATTCAGGGATGGGTCACCGGCGCACCGCTGCGTTCGCTACTCTGATCGGCGGCGTTTTTCAGCGATACGTAACGCCACTTCCAGGCTGTCCTCCGGCATATTGGCGGGCTGCCGCTGGGCGTTGAGCCGTTGGTTAATCCGTTCGAGGGTTGGCGTTAATTGCCCAACCAACTGTTGATACTCTTCAAGCTGCGTGATGGGTTGGTTACGCGCAATGCTGGTTTGCGTCAGACGTTGAAGTTGGCGAAAGCTCTCTGCGGCCTGGCGCGTGAGCAACCCTGCCTGCCGCCAGTCTTTTAAGCGTTTAATCAATTCATCAGGCTGTTGCGCCAGTAAAGCTAACTGCGCATCGGCACGCTCCCCGCAGTCAATCCAGCCAACGGGAGCCACAGCAACAGACGCAACACGCCGTGCATCAGGCGCGTAATTGATAAGATTCCTTTCTACACTGTCGATTTGCGACAGCCAGGGATTCTCAAACAGTCGGGCGTTTTTTCTCGACATGAACACTCCACCTGAGCCAGGCGGCAGAGTATTACCGAATGAGGACACGCTGGCAAGCAAAGCTTACCGCCTCGCTTATTGATAAGATTTTCTTATTTATTTGCGCAACAATTTTGGCGCTATCACCACATTAAGGCATCTCAGCACATTTGATTGTTCACTCACCGGTCCACAGCTGATAACACCAACAATTCGGCCTGCTTACGCCTGGCAATCGCGAAAAAATATAATTTTTGTTTAGCCACGCGCTCATCGATGCAGAGCATCAGAAAACCTGCGCAACATGCGGCCTTCCGCACGATCATCATGATTATATTTGCTGCGTTTTCCATCTGTTAAACCCCTATCTTTAGCCAAAAAATGGTCAACTAACGGCTGAAACATGACAAATATCACACAAAAACGGTATACTCTGTCGCGTAATGTAATAATTACCCCCCTAATTATTGCTATGGCTGGCCAGGGAAAAATGCTATTTCGCGGCTATGCTTTAATTTTCTCAACGCCGCGGACTATCGCTTAATGCTAGTCCGCAGCGTTGAGGACTTTGTGAATTTCAATACAGGGTAACCTCATGAAACTACGTAGGAAGCGTGTAAAACCTATTGGGCTGGATGATGTCACGATTATCGATGACGCCCGTTTACGTAAAGCCATTACCGCCGCGTCTCTGGGTAACGCGATGGAGTGGTTTGATTTCGGTGTTTATGGCTTTGTGGCGTATGCGCTGGGTAAGGTGTTCTTCCCTGATGCTTCGCCAAGTGTGCAGATGATTGCTGCACTGGGTACGTTCTCCGTTCCCTTCCTGATCCGTCCGCTCGGTGGCCTGTTCTTCGGCATGCTCGGCGATAAGTACGGACGCCAGAAAATCCTCTCCATTACTATTGTGATCATGTCGATCAGTACCTTCTGTATCGGCTTAATCCCCTCTTACGCCACAATTGGTATCTGGGCACCTATTTTGCTGCTGCTGGCGAAGATGGCGCAGGGCTTCTCGGTGGGCGGTGAATATACCGGTGCTTCGATCTTTGTGGCGGAATACTCACCAGACCGTAAACGTGGCTTTATGGGCAGCTGGCTCGACTTCGGCTCGATCGCCGGCTTTGTGCTGGGTGCGGGTGTCGTGGTGCTCATCTCCACCGTGATTGGTGAAGCGAAGTTCCTTGAGTGGGGCTGGCGTCTGCCGTTCTTCCTTGCGCTGCCATTAGGCATTATTGGTCTTTATCTGCGCCATGCGCTGGAAGAGACCCCAGCGTTCCAACAGCACGTTGATAAGCTGGAGCAAGGCGATCGTGAAGGTCTGCGCGACGGTCCGAAAGTGTCGTTTAAAGAGATCGCCACCAAGCACTGGAAAAGTCTGCTGGCTTGTATCGGTCTGGTGATTGCCACCAACGTGACCTACTACATGCTGCTGACCTACATGCCGAGCTACCTGTCGCATAACCTGCACTACTCGGAAGATCACGGTGTACTGATCATCATCGCGATCATGATGGGGATGCTGTTTGTACAGCCGGTGATGGGCATGCTGAGTGACCGCTTCGGTCGCCGTCCGTTTATCATCATTGGTAGTATCGCGCTGTTTGCCTTCTCGATTCCGGCCTTTATGTTGATCAACAGCGGCGTGCTCGGCCTGATTTTTGCCGGCTTGTTGCTGCTGGCGGTGATCCTGAATGCCTTTACCGGCGTGATGGCTTCTTCTCTACCCGCGATGTTCCCGACACATATTCGCTACAGTGCGTTGGCCAGCGCCTTTAATATCTCGGTACTGATTGCCGGTTTGACACCGACCTTTGCCGCGTGGCTGGTCGAGACAAGCAATAATCTTTACATGCCGGCTTACTACCTGATGGTGGTGGCGGTGATTGGTTTGATCACCGGCGTCTACATGAAAGAGACCGCCAACAAGCCGCTGCGCGGTGCCACACCTGCGGCTTCAGATATTGAAGAAGCGCGTGAAATCCTGCAGGAGCATCACGACAATATCGAGCAGAAAATTGAAGATATTGATGAAGAGATCGCCAAGCTAGAGGCGAAACGCAAAAACCTGGTGCAGCAGCACCCGGACATCAACGAGTAATCTTCTCACATCTTTTGTAGAGGGCGCGCCAAGGCGCGCCCCTTCAATCCAGCCTCCGTTCTTCCACACGCAGCACACAATCCTTCATCCCCGCTGGCTAAAAGGGGTAAACTGTCGTCACTTTTTTCACCAGCATAAGTTGTTTAAGCATGTCTGAATTCAATCTGACCCAGCGCCCAAGAAGACTGCGTAAAAGCGCGTCGATGCGTGAAATGTTCCAGGAATCCCACCTCCGTCTGAGCGATCTGGCCCTGCCGATCTTCGTGGAAGAAGGCGTGGATGATTACGTTCCAATCAATGCGATGCCGGGCGTGATGCGTATTCCAGAAAAACGTCTGGCGTATGAAATTGAACGTATTGCCAAAGCAGGTATTCGTTCAGTGATGACGTTTGGTATTTCCCATCACACCGATGCCACCGGCAGCGATGCGTGGAATGAAAACGGCCTGGTGGCGCGTATGTCACGCATCTGCAAAGACACCGTGCCAGAAATGATCGTGATGTCTGACACCTGCTTCTGCGAATACACCAGCCATGGCCATTGCGGCGTGCTATGCGATCACGGCGTTGATAACGACCAGACGCTGATCAACCTCGGCAAACAGGCCGTTGTCGCTGCACAAGCCGGTGCCGATTTCATTGCGCCTTCTGCGGCAATGGATGGTCAGGTCAAAGCCATTCGTCAGGCGCTGGACGCCGCCGGTTTCACTGATACCGCCATCATGTCTTACTCCACCAAGTTCGCTTCCTCGTTCTACGGCCCGTTCCGTGAGGCAGCCGGAACGGCGTTGAAAGGCGATCGTAAAACTTATCAGATGAATCCGATGAACCGCCGTGAGGCAATTCGCGAGTCACTGATCGATGAAGCCGAAGGGGCCGATTCACTGATGGTAAAACCGGCAGGTGCCTATCTGGACATCCTGCGCGATATCCGCGAGCGCACTACTCTGCCGCTGGCTGCGTACCAGGTAAGCGGTGAATACGCGATGATCAAATTCGCCGCTCAGGCCGGTGCCATTGACGAACGTAATGTGGTTCTGGAAAGCCTTGGCGCGATTAAACGGGCCGGTGCAGACCTGATTTTCAGCTATTTCGCCCTTGATCTTGCCGAGCAAAAAGTGCTCTGATAATCGTTACGCTTAGCAACGGACATCGCAGCTGTTGCTAAGCGCTTTATGCCCTCGTGGCAGTAAAACACCAGTGATGTTGTACCCGAAAAATTCAAAAGAAAGAGTCACGCGATGAAAGCACCTGCACTGCCTGCGGACGAGTCACATCGTCTGACCCAGTTACGTGCGCTCAACATTCTGCACACGCCTGCAGAAGAGCGTTTTGACCGATTAACCCGCCTTGCCCGTCGTTTGTTTGGCGTGCCGGTGGCGCTTGTCAGCCTGCTGGAAGAGGACCATCAATGGTTCAAATCGATTGCCGGGTCCAGCGGCGCAACCGCCCCGCGTAATACCTCGTTTTGCGGCCACGCCATCTTGCAGGACGATATCATGGTGGTGGAGAACGCCCTCGAAGATGAGCGCTTCCACGATAATCCCTTAGTGAATACCGCCGATAACCCGGTCCGTTTCTACGCGGGTTGTCCGCTGCGCACGCCCGCGGGTGCGAAGGTCGGCACACTGTGCATCGTTGACCACCATGCACGCGAATTTAATGCTGACGATGTGCATACGCTGCGCGATCTCGCGGCGATGGCCGAAGCGGAGCTGGTGGCATTCCAGACCGCCACCTCGGATGAGCTGACGCAGATCACCAACCGCCGTGGGTTTATGACCCTCGGCCAGTTGGCGCTGAATGAGTGCCAGGTGAAACAGCTGCCAGCCAGCTTGACCTTCCTCGATCTCGATCGTTTTAAAGCCATCAACGATACCCTGGGCCATCGTGAAGGCGATCGTGCCCTGATGGATTTTGCCGATGCGATGAAGGTGAGCTTCCGCCATGCCGATATCTTTGCCCGCTTAGGCGGAGACGAGTTTGTGGTGCTGTTCAACGGCTTGCAGCAGGACGATGCGGAAGGCGTACTGGCGCGTTTTGATCGCTTCCTGCAGCAGCAAACCAGCGATCTGGAACGTCGCTATGCGCTGCACTTCTCGTCCGGCATCGTTGAATTTGACCCAGATCATCCGCAATCGCTGGAACAGTTGCTGGAAAGCAGCGATGCGCGCATGTACGCCGCCAAGAACGGAAAAAACAGCAGGCGCGATGATATGCTGAGCGTGCCAAGGCACGCCCCTGCGAATGGCCTGTAAGGTGCCGCCTTCAGGCCGCCTGCCACTTCTTCAATTACCGCGCTAAATCGCTAATTAACGTCTGATTAAATTTCTGCGGCTCTTCCATTTGTGGGGCATGTCCCAACCCCGGGAACTCGATTAAACGCGCGCCAGGAATCATCTGTGCAACTTGCTTGCCCAACACGTTGTAGTGTCCCAACTGCGCTTTAATGGCGGGAGGCGCGATGTCGCTGCCAATGGCTGTGGTATCCGCAGTGCCGATCATCAAGGTGGTCGGTACTTTCAGGTCTTTAAATTCGTAATAGACCGGCTGGGTAAAGATCATGTCGTAAATCAGCGCCGAGTTCCACGCCACCTTCTTGTGACCTGGCCCGCTGTTTAATCCTGCCAGCATATCCACCCATTTGTCATACTCCGGTTTCCAATGACCGCTGTAATAGGTGTTCTGCTCGTACTTTTTGATACCCGCTGCATTCAGCTTAAGCTCACGTTGATACCACTGATCCACCGAGCGCCACGGCGCGCCTTTCGCTTTCCAGTCCTCCAGCCCAATCGGATTCACCAGCACCAGTTTCTGCGTTTGCTGCGGATACATCAGTGCATAGCGCGTAGCTAACATGCCGCCAGTTGAGTGCCCGACGATAATGGCTTTCTCAATACCCAACTGCTGTAACAGCTGATGCGTATTCAGCGCCAACTGCTGGAAGCTGTATTGATAGTTAGCGGGTTTAGTTGAGGTGCAAAAGCCAATCTGATCCGGTGCGATAACGCGATAGCCCTTCTGGCTCAGTGCATTAATGGTGTCGTCCCACGTCGCGCCACAGAAATTTTTACCGTGCAGTAATACCACCGTTTGACCATTGGCCTGCTGCGTAGGCTTAACATCCATGTATCCCATGCTGAGCGACTGCTGCTGAGAGGAAAAATTAAAATGCTGCAGTGGATGAGGGTACGTAAAGCCTTCCAACTGTTCGCCATACACTGTGGCGGCAAACACCGGGGCGGTTTGCAGTAACGATACGGACATCAACATTGCAGCAAGTGATTGTTTTGCTGAGAAATTAAAAGCCATGCATGCCTCTCCTGGACAGTGAAAAAACCATCATTTTGGCACGTTATTATGCATCGCGTATTGATGAGGTGTGCCTGCCTCGGTTGAGGCTTTCACTGTTAAGCCCGGCAAAGCGATGAAAAATTTGAGTTAATAATAACGGCAGTGATTAGCGTAAATAACCAACATCGATACAACAAGAAATTGTTTATTTTCACGAAAACCAAGACCAGTCTTGATGACAAATAATAAAACAGTCAATTCCTGATAAAACTTTACGTTAATCGGATGATTGGAAAGATTAATTATTTTACACTGTATCGAGTTAATGGAGGATCACAATGATGCAGAAGAAATACAATGAAGGGGTTATTGACTCGGTGACCAAATGGATTATGGAAAATCTTGATCAGCGTCTAAGTATTGATGATATCGCCCTGAAGTCTGGTTATTCAAAATGGTATTTGCAGAAGTTATTTGCCCGTTATCATCATGAAACGCTGGCGCATTACATCCGTAAAAAGAAACTGGTTAGTTGCGTTAGCGAGCTGAAATACAGCAACGCTCCCATCATCAGTCTGGCAGTTAAATACCATTTTGAAAGTCAGCAATCGTTCACGCGCTCGTTCAAGCAGATGATGGGATGTACCCCGCTCGCCTGCCGCAAGCGCCAGCTCAACGCTGGGGTCCAGCAATGTTTTCAGGACAGCACCGATCCTTGCGCAATTTGCCGAAAGCAAGAATTTGATAGCACTGAAACGGTAAAAGAAATTCGTGTACCAGTAACCCGAAACGGGAAATTTCCCGCGCGCATAGATTGTGTAATGCGTTAATAAACGAAGGGATTATTTACCCTTATCCGTTCCTACGAATTTTTATTCCATCAAATAAATATGCGTGACATTATGACGGGTGATGCGTCACCCGTTCGCTAATTGCAATGGGAATCATTCACATCAAGACAATATTCAACCCTTAATTGAATCTCGTTGTTTTTTCATTTAAACACTTTAATAAAACAATACTGTGTAACGACACGAGGCTCACACGCGCCCACGAAACGTTTTTCGGTAAAGCAGCGGCGAGGTATTCAGATGCTTTTTAAAATGTCTTCGTAACATTAATGGTGAAGAGAAACCGGCTTTTTCCGCAATCAATTCCACGGGTTGATCGGTTTTTTCTAAAAATCGTTGCGCCAGTGCCAGCCGTTGATTCACTAGCCACTCGCTGAAACAGCCGCCAGTGGTCTGGGTAAAACGTCGGGTGAAACTGCGGCGGCTCATTAACGCCTTTTCTGCCAGTTGCTCCAGGGTCAGTGCTTGCTGCAAGTTTTCTGTTGCCCAGCTCAACGCTGACATAAAGCGATCGTTGCCCGCCGAGTGATATACCGGCTGCTCGATATATTGCGCCTGCCCCCCCTGCCGATGCGGTGGCACCACCAGCATACGCGCCACGCTGTTGGCCACATCCACTCCGCATTGCTCACGTACCAGATGCAGGCAGCAATCGATACTCGCCGCCGTTCCTGCCGAGGTCACAATCTGCCCTTGGTCGATGTAGAGCACATCGCGATCAATCTCAACATCCGGATAAAGCCGTTCAAAGTCAGCCATCCAGCGCCAGTGGGTTGTGGCACGCTGTTGATGCAGCAGCCCGGCAGCGCCTAGTACAAATGCGCCGAGACATAACCCCACCATCTGCGCACCACGCTGCGCAGCCTGCTGTAGCACCTGCAATAACGCGGGCGGTGGAGCGACAGTCGGATCACTCCAGCTCGGCACCACCACCACATCGGCCTCAGCTAGCTGAGCCAGATCATGCTCAGCGATAATCGAAAAACCGCTGTTGGTCTTGAGCGGCCCTGCATGGGTTGCACAGATCATTAACTGGTAGCACGCGCTGCCATCTTCCCGTTCCGCCTTCTCAAATACCGCACAGGGTACGGAAAGGTGGAATGGGATGATGTCGTCAAACACCACAACACCCACTTTTATCGGCGCATCTGCGCGAGCCACTTTTGGCGCAAAGTGAACGCTATTTGTCATGCCATGTACTCCTTCACTCTGGATGGAATCGCCATACTGCTGGGCATCGGAAGTCACCCTGATTTCCTCTTACCCCAGGATTACAAACTATGAAAAACTTCTTTGCTTCAAGCACCCTGGCATTAGCGATGGCAATTTCAGGTTGTGCCATCGCAGAAGAGCGTACAGCAGAAAACGCACCGACTATTCGCACCATGAGCGGAGCCACCGCCACCACGCAACTCACCGCTAAGCAAACCGCCGTTATTGTTATCGATATTCAAAACGAGTATTTCCCCGGCGGTAAGATGCCCATTCCGGATGGCATGCAAGCACTGAAGAACAGCAAGCGTATCGTTGAGTTTGCCCATAAAAACGGCATGCCGGTGTTCTTTGTGCAGCATCTCGGCGCGGCGGATGGCCCACTGTTCGCCAAAGGCAGCCACTTCGCCGAATTCCACAAAGATTTGCAGCCAGGTAAAAATGACCGCGTGATCAGCAAAGCCACGCCAAGCTCGTTTGTCGGCACCGACCTGCAACAGCAGTTGGACGCACTGGGCATTAAACAACTGATTGTGACCGGCCTGATGACGCATATGTGCGTTTCTTCCACCGCACGAGATGCAGTGCCGCTGGGTTACTCGGTGATTATTCCCGAAGATGCCACTGCCACGCGCGATCTGGCCACCTGGGATAACAACGTCGTCGACCATAAAGTGCTGCAGCAGAGTGCACTGGCGGGCGTTGCCGACGTCTTCGCTGAAATCAAAACCACCGACGCGGTATTAGCGCTGCCGGTGCAGTGATCACTGAACCGCTTGTCCCGGTAGTAATTTCTCAGACATAACGCGTCGGCAGGAGAGGCTCTCCTGCCGCGCTTGTTGCTGCTGCTCTGGCGCTAAATCCTGCCACACCGTTTGCAAATGATCTGCAAGACCTGGCTGAAAATGAATTTTCTGCAGTGCGTAATCGGAATTACTGCCTTCAATAATCTGCTGCATCGCCTGCGTCGAGTTATCGCGCCCATCGTGCGTCAGCGTACAAAACATGGCGATGTAATAGCCTTTGTCTTCATCACTGTAGTGCGGCATCAGCCACCAGACCACGGCACTGATAACAATAACCGCAGGCAGCAAAAATTTGAGTTTTAACATATTGAGATTGACCGACTTAAAAAGAATCGCGGCGATCTTAACAGATTTGCCGGTTAACAGCGGCTAAACGCTTGCTTTGTAAGGCACGGATTTCTGTACCCTCTGCGTATTCTCTTAAAGTTGGATTTTTCGGGTTTATTTATTGAGCAGTTCGGCGCTGTTTGTTAATTTTGAGCCACTTTTCGGGCCATTATCGGCTCATTGCGCCAGCTGTTTCAGGGCCAGTTTAGGTCCAGATTTGGGCAAAAACTGGGACAGCGGGCGACCTGGCTACAGGAATCACCATGTTCGATAATAAACTCAAATTACATCTGGTCTCGTTGGCTTTGCTGGCAGAAAAAAAACTGACAACCCGCAAGCGCCTCCCCGACTACAACAGGATCGCCGAGCAGGATATCCATTTTCAGGCCCGTGCCAATTCTCCTGCGCCGATTCCGCGTCAAATTTGGATGTACTGGGAAAGTGAAAAGCTGCCCGCTGAAGTACAAATCTTTGTTGATAAAATAGCGCGTGAAAACCCCAGTTATGCGCTGACGGTCATTAACAACCTCAACATGCACGAGTATTTGCCGGACCTGAAGTTTGTTCACCCGGATATGCGTGCTTCGCATAAAAGTGATGTGATCCGTCTGGAACTATTACACCGCTATGGCGGTGTCTGGATGGATGCCACCATCATTCTCAATCGCACGCTGGATGAACTGCTGGCGGTCAATGCGGATCAACAATATGACCTGGTCGCCTTTTATCGCGAGGAGTCGATTCGCGATCGCGATTATCCGGTGATTGAATCCTGGTTCCTGGCGGCACCGAAAAACAATGCCTTTATTGGCCGCTGGCTACAGTGTTTCCGGCCTATCGTCGAGTTAGGTTCTGCCGCTTTTTTCCAGCAACTGCTGGCGCTGCCCAACTACGACACCATTCTGCAGGGGATTAAAACGCCAGATTATCTGGTGGTCTATATCGCTCAGCAACAGGCGTTGCGCGAAGAGAATCAGTACAACTTCTATTTACGTAAGGCGGAAGCCGGTGCGTTGCTGTATCAAACCCTGAGCGGCTGGCGCCCGGTAAAACTGAGTCGCATGCTGATGGTGGATGCGTTGCCTGAGATTTTGCCGCCGGTGTATAAACTCACCAGCTTTGACCGCAAATATATCGCCACGCACCTGAAATACGGCGTGGTGAACAGAGATAGCCTGTTGGGACGTGTGCTGTTGCAGGATCACTCTAGCGAACTGGCACCCGCCTCGACATTGGCGGGAAAAGCCGCGCAATAGCCAATTCATGTTGGCGTGTGCTGTCACGGAAACGGTCGCCATTGGCCAGGTGCGCATAAATGCGTCATTGCATCCGATGCCGCCATTGGCCAGGTGGGCATAAA
>NZ_BBOC01000102.1:0-14921 GCF_001485335.1 Type-D symbiont of Plautia stali
CATCAGGTGATGGTGATAGGCGAGGTGCAATCCGTATTGCGCCAGCAGCGCATCGGAGAAAGCGGAGAGCCTGGCGGCGTAAGGTTTAACCTGATCTTCTGGCAGCAGTCGTCTGGCGTGCAGCGGCACATCCAGTGCGTTGTCCGTCATCCAGCCGCATTCACCGTAAACCATGACCCTGGCGCCGTTTTCCTGCAGCAGAGAAGCGTGGTTATGCACCGCATCCAGTTCCTGCTCCACGCTGCGCTCGGTCAGAAAACCGTCGTGCCAACCTGATACCAGCTGTAGTTGTTGCTGTGACAGCAACTGTTTTAACGCACCAGGTTCACGCGGGAAAATACGACTCAGTTCAACGCCCTGAAAGCCTGCTTGCCTTGCCTCGCTTAAGCACTGCTCGGCAGTGGTGTCCGCGCCGAGGTGGTGCAGGACTTCATTCACCCAGGAAAGTGGGCTGACACCGAGTTTCGGGGCAGGTTGCCCGCTGCGGTAAAACGTTTTTTGATCATTGGCTTTAATTTTGTAGGAAGAGGTAGCGAAGAAATTAGCGGATGAGAGGGTATGCAGCGAGAGGTTATTTGACGTAAAACCATCAAATATTGACGTCTTAACGTCAACAAATAATTTGTCTTTATTGGTTGTAGGGCGACTTTCAGGCCTTCTGCCTTTCAGTCGCCATAAATGGCGAGCCTACGGGAATGGATGAGGTTTGGTGCGCATTAATGCGCACCAGCATACATATTGATTTTTTGCTTAATTGAGCGGCTTTTAACCTTCAAGCCGCCCTTTTTGCTAGAACGACATGGTTACACCCGCGTAATAAGCGCGACCGGGTTCGTTATAGGTCACTGCGCCGGTCGCTTCGCGATAGATGCGTTTATCAAACAGGTTGTTGATACCGGCATTAGCACGCAAGTTTTTGGTGATGTCGTAATTTAGGTTGAGGCCAACCACTGAGTACGGCTTAATCTCTTTGGTGGTCATATTGGTCACGTCAGTATTCGTTTCTGCAAACTGGCGCGGTTTCTGACGTCCATATTGGGTCCAGTTTACGTTAGCACTGAGAGCATCCGTTGCCTGCCACTCCAGTTGTGAGTTGATGGTGAACTCAGGAATGATGGAAAGCGGATTGCCCGTATCTTTGCTCTCTGAACGGAACATATAGGTCGCATTAGTTCGCCATTCCAGGGTGTCGGTGATTAATGGAATAGTCAGGTTTCCTTCCAGCCCTTCCACAATGGCTTTACCACCGTTTTCCCAACGCAGTACGTTGTAGCCCGCAGCGGAATAGACAGGATCGGTACCGGCAACGATTTTGTTTTATAATCGTTACGGAAGTAGGTAATACCGGCTACATACCCCTCATGACTGAACTCCAGGCCAATCTCTTTGTTGACGCTGGTTTCAGGGTCAAGATCGCCATTACCCAGCAAATAACATTGCGTCAGCCCAATCGGACAGCCGTTACCGCGAGTAGAGAGCAGATATCCCGGTGTTGATTGATACAAGTTTGGCGCTTTAAACACGCGTGCAATACCGGCTTTCAGCGTGAAGTTATCCCCTAACCCTTGAGAAACGTTAAGGCTCGGGCTCCAGTTAGCACCGAACTGATCGTGATAATCGAAACGCAGGCCCGGAATGACTTCAGTACTGTCTGTTGCGGCTATATTGTCTTCAAAGAACAGCGAACTGATAGTGGCATCGTTTTTACTACTGCGTTGCGAAGGATCGCCAGAACTACCCGGCAGCGTCACGCCTGTCGCAGTTTGCGTTAACATCGAAGCCGGATCGTTTAACTCATCGCGGTTCCATTCTGCGCCGAGGGTCACGGTTTGATCGACCAGCAGTTGGAGTGGGAAGTTAATCTCACCGCCGGCACGATAGCTCTCCAAACGGCTGGTGGCGTACTCATCGGTATTGATCATCCCTTCAGTACGGCCCGCAGTCCCTTCTTTCAGACGCGTATTGTTGGTTTTCTCGTAATTGAAATTGAGTTTAGACGTGCCCCAATCCCAGATTCCATTGTGCACAACGCCATAGCTCTGGCGGTACAAGCGGTTGGTTTCCTGGCCGTAAAGCGCTTCGACCAATCCGTCGGTGCTGGCATTGCTGTTGCTGTTTTGCGTATCACCCGCATAAATATTGCCCTGACGGCTGTAACCGTAGGAGAAATCGACGATCTGCGTTGGCGTGATTTTCCATGACAGCACACCGTTAATGTCTTTGTTACGCACGCCCTCACGACCAGCAGCATAAGAACCGTTTTCAGCCGTGTTGATGTCAAAGGCATCCGCGTCAGTACGGTTAAGGTTGCCGTACAGGCGCATGGTCAATGCTTCACCGGCCAACGGACCACTTAAGTCGAAGTTCGCGCGGCGGGTGTCACCCTCTTTGCTGTTTTCTGGCTGATTGGTGAACAGTGACAGCGAGCCGTGCCAGTCATTGGTTGGACGTTTAGTGATGATATTCACCACACCACCTGCGGCACCTGAACCGTAACGCGCGGCAGCTGGGCCACGAATCACCTCAATGCGTTCTACCATCTCCGCGGGCACCCAGTTGGTATCGCCACGGGAATCGCGTTCGCCACGCCAGCTGTAACGTACCGAGTTGCGTGAGCTCACTGGCACGCCATCAATCATCACCAGGGTATTTTCTGGGCCCATACCACGAATATCGATCTGACGGTTGTTACCACGACTGCCGCTGGCACCGTTACCCGTCAGGTTGACGCCAGGCATTTTGCGGATGATGTCAGAAAGGTCATTAACCGGAGGGTTCTTCTTAATATCTTCAGCGGTAATGGTGGAGACGCCAGGCTGCTGTTTCAGCTCCTGCTCAGCCGTGACGATCATCGATTCATCGTCAGCCAGTTTTTCCGTGGGTTCTGCGGCAAAAGCAGGTGAGGTGAGTAAACCCGCCAAAAACAGTGCAATCGGACGCTTTCTGCAATACACAGTTACATTCACTTAAATCTTCTCCCTGAAGCATTAACGTTTGTAAGCAAATGCGCATGATAATGAGAATGCTTATCATTGTATATCTAGCGTCAGGCGCTCTCCTTTATTTCTCCATGATTGGTCCATTTTGCTTGTGGAGCGTGAAGATACGTAAAGAGGAAGTATCTGGAAGTAGTGGACGCCTAAAGTAAAATCGTCATTCATAAAAATGTCATAAATATCTTTACGATTCAGTGTGATGAAGAAGGTGCTAACGCACGGAATTTATCGGGTTTTTAGTTTAGTTTCAGTATCGCACCGTAAATTGATGCGCTGGACGACCGATAATTAAGGAGAAAGTGTGCGCCAGATCATACAAAGCTTTACATTCACCATCCTCATCTCCTTGGGCATTTCCCACGCGAATGCTGCAGAAAAGATGGATTTTTGGCTGCAACCACAACATGGCGGTAACAGCTTTAATCGACTGCCCCCGAACAATGACTACTTCAAAGCACTGCATCACTACGGTGCTTCCTGGGTGCGATTATCCTGGGACAAATGGCCGACCCAGCAACGCGATTTCCTGCTCGGTAGCGCAGACAGCTATCAGGGATTAGTAGCAGAAGACGTCGCGACGCTTAAAAGGGTACTCGATGAAGCGCAGGCAGCAGGGCTGAAGGTGGTGATCACACCGCTATCGCTGCCCGGCATGCGCTGGGCGCAGAATAATGGAGGGCAGTTTGATGACCGCCTTTGGCAGGATAAGCAGTTTTGGCAGCAGAGTGCGGACTACTGGCGCGATCTCGCGACAGTATTAAAAGATCATCCGGCGATAGCCGCCTACAACATCATTAACGAGCCCGCACCGGAAAAAATGGGGGGACTGGCTGAACATGCCTCAGCGTCAACCATGCAAAGCTGGTATCAACAGCATCAGGGCAGCGCGCGCGATTTGCCCGAATTCTATCGACGTATTATTGCGACCATCCGTGAAGTCGATCAGCAAACCCCCGTTATGGTCGATAGTGGCTGGTACGCGGCAGCCGATGCCTTTAGCTATTGGCCCCAACCATTAAACGACCAGCGTGTTCTCTACAGTGTGCATATGTATGAACCCTATGCGGCGACTAGCGCGCCAAATGCCAAACGGCAAACACCCTGGCCCTATCCTGGCAACGTACCCTATGCCGGTTCATTGCAATATTGGGATGCAAAGCGGGTCGCGGAATATTTAACTCAGCCATTTAACTGGGCGAAAGCGCACGGCGTGGCGAATCATCAGTTGGTGGTGGCGGAGTTGGGTTGTGTTCGCACATTGCCCGGTTGCACAACGTATCTGGAGGATGTACTCAGCGTGCTGGATAAACATCAGGCACACTGGGCGTTTTACAGCTTCCGGGAAGACAGTTGGGACGGCATGGATTACGAACTGGGAAACAAGAAAGTGCCCTGGCAATACTGGCAAGCCGCCGAGAACAATTTGCCGGATACGGTGCCACGTCATGCCACCAAAGAGTTTGAACCTATTCGCAAACGCTTAGAACAAAAGTGACTTGCTAAGAATTAAATGATCAATAGCCACAGCAAAAGCAGGCTATTGATCCTCTTGGCAAAATCTGAATATTTCTGCTCACCCCGCGCCGGGACTGGCGCCCTTATCCCCATCCGAGAAGCTGTCGGGCGCTATTCCCGAAATCTGGCAATAGATATCCGTTTTTCGCATTTGTGATCGCTGCCTATCTTACTGAGAATGGCTGCGGGACGTTAAGAGGATGAAAATTCCTTTCCGCCGTGAGGTGAGAGGGGAGAAAAATACATCGCTACCTCAACGCCTTTTCCCTGCCGGGAAACATTGAATACATCAGGAGAAAGGTTCCAGTGAAACTCGCTAAAGGTATCACCTTGCTGGCACTCGCATTGAGTGCACACATCGCGTTTGCCGCCGATCAATCCGTCCCGACTGACAGCTCACTCCATGTTCAGGCCGATCCTGCGCTGAAAAGCCTGGTGCCTGAGGATGTGCTGAAGCGCGGCTATATCGTGGCAGGAACCAACCCTAACACACCACCAACAACCTTCTATAAGGAAGACAACAAAACGTTGGCGGGTCGTGAAATCGATATCATGAACGCCGTGGGTGAACGCTTAGGGATTCAGGTCCAGTGGCGTGACACCGGCGGTTTCGACAACATCATTCCTGGCCTGAAAACCGGCCGCTACGATGTCGCGTTATCCAACATCAATGCCACCACTGCACGTGCCAAAATCATCGATTTTGTGGGTTATTACGATGCCAGCAAACTGGCATTTATTTCGCGTAAAGCCGACAAAGTGACACCGTTTACATCCTTTGATGATGTGTGTGGCAAAGAAGTAGGCGCTGGTTCAGGTACCATGCAGGCTATCCGCCTGGATGAAGCCAGCAAAGCCTGTGTGGCGGCAGGTAAACAGCCGATCAAAGTCGCGTTGTTCCCGGATCGTCCAGCCGGTGTTCAGGCGGTAGTCAGTGGCCGTGTGCCGATGTTCCTGGGTCCTTATGAAGGCTTGCTGTGGCAGGCAAAAGTGATCAAACCACTTGAACTGAGCGGCGAAGTGGCCGTAAGTGATTATCCGGTTTCCGTCGCTTTCCCGAAAGACTCCCCACTTGAGCCTGCGGTTCAGGCCGCACTTAACTCACTGATCAAAGATGGCAGCTACCAGAAGATCCTCGACAACTGGGGCATCGGTTTTGGTGCGGTGAAAGTCGCTAAACGTAATCAGGAAATCTTTCAATGAGTGATGTACGTGACCACACCGACGATCTGAAGATCGTCGGCAAACGCTACTACGGACGCTGGCTGAGTGCGCTGGTGGTGCTGTTGTGCGTCGTGGCAATGGCGCATTCAATGATTAATAACCCACGTTTCGAATGGGGCGTGATTGCGGAAAACTTTACCGGCGAATCCATTCTGCAAGGCGTGTTGATGACGCTGCAGCTCACCGCTATTTCGGTGGTACTGGGCTTTGCGTTTGGTACGGTGCTGGCGCTAATGCGCCTCTCGTCCAACCCGGTTCTGGTTGGCGTGAGCTGGTTTTACACCTGGTTCTTCCGCGGTGTGCCGATGCTGGTGCAGCTGTTCCTGTGGTACAACATCGCCGCGCTCTATCCCACCATCGCCTTGTCGATTCCGGGATTAGGGGAGGTCTGGAGCACCCAATCTAATGCGCTGGTGAGTCCATTTAGTGCAGCGGTTATCGCACTGGTTATGCATCAGTCCGCGTACGCGGCTGAAATTGTGCGTGCCGGTATCCAAAGTGTGGGCAACGGTCAGTTGGAAGCGGCGCGCGCGTTGGGCTACCGTCCGGCGCAGATTTTCCGCCACACGGTATTGCCACAGGCGATGCGTGCCATCATGCCGCCAGCCGGTAATGAAATTATTGGTCAGTTGAAAACCACTGCCGTGGTCTCGGTGATTTCACTGCAGGATGTGCTGTTCTCGGCGCAGATCATTTACCAGCGTACTTATGAAGTCATCCCGCTGCTGCTGGTGGCGACGCTGTGGTATCTGTTGATGACGTCAGTGCTGTCCATTGGTCAGTTCTATGTGGAACGCTATTTTGGTCGCGGTGTGACACGTCGTGAAAAGCGCAGCTTCTTTAAGTCATTGCCGAGACTGACTGCGCAGAAAGTTGAAAGGAGCGTGAGCAATGGCTGAAGCGATCGCCTTACGTAAAGTCACTAAACGCTTCTCGGGTGTCACCATTCTTGATGAAGTGAACCTCGATATTCCTGCCGGTTCTGTAACCGTGATCCTCGGGCCTTCGGGTTCGGGTAAATCCACGCTGCTGCGCTGCATCAACCATCTGGAAAAACTGGATGGCGGCACCATTCGTATCGGCGGCGAAATCATTGGCTATAAGCAGAAAGGCCAGGCGCTGCACGAATTAAGCAGCAGCGAGATTGCCCGCCAGCGTGCCGAGATCGGCATGGTGTTTCAGCAATTCAATCTGTTCCCGCATCGTACGGTGTTGCAGAACATCGTTGATGCGCCGATGCGAGTGAAAAAGCAGAACCGCCAACAAGCCACCAGCAAAGCCATCTCGTTGCTGAAGCAGGTGGGACTGGCGGGGCGTGAAGAGGAGTGGCCGCAAAACCTGTCAGGTGGTCAGCAACAGCGTGTCGCCATTGCCCGCGCGCTGGCGATGGACCCCGGCGTGATGCTGTTTGATGAACCGACTTCAGCGCTTGACCCGGAATTAGTCGGTGAAGTGCTGCAGGTGATAAAACAACTGGCGCACTCTGGCATCACTATGGTGATTGTGACGCACGAAATCGGCTTCGCCCGCGAGGTCGCCGACAACATTGTCTTTATGGAAGACGGCAAGATAGTCGCGGCTGGGCCGACTCAGCAAGTCCTCGACGACCCGGAAAACGGGCGCGTAAGAAACTTTATTGCAACGGTGCTTTAAGCACCGTTTTTCATTTTTGACAGCCAGGAACAGTGATGACGCAAAAACCGGTAATGCACAGCGCCCACTGGGGTGCTTTCCATGCCCAGCAATCGGGCGATCAGCTCACCATCGAACCCTTCAAAGGCGATCCGGACCCGAGTCCACTGCTACAAAACTTCCGCACCGCGCTTAACCACCCGGCTCGCGTCTCCCGTCCGATGGTACGTCGTGGCTGGCTGGAAAACGGCCCTGGCCCGGATCAACGTCGTGGCAATGATGAATATGTGGCGGTGAGCTGGGAGCGGGCTTACGAGTTGGTGGCTAACGAGCTGAAACGCGTCGGGGACAGTTATGGCCCTGAAGGGATCTTTGGTGGCTCTTATGGCTGGTCCAGCGCTGGGCGTTTTCACCATGCGCAAAGCCAGGTGCACCGTTTCCTGAATACCACACTCGGCGGCTATGTCCGGTCGGTGAACAGCTATAGCTCTGGTTCTGCGTCCGTGCTGTTACCGCACATTGTCGGCGACATGACAGAGATCGCTCGGCGCGGCGTCAGCTGGGAAGAGATTGCTCAGCACAGTGAAATCGTACTGGCATTTGGTGGCCTGGCGCTGAAAAACTCGCAGGTGGCGAGCGGCGGATTAAGCGAACACACCGAACGCGGTTTTATGCACCAGGCAGCAAAGCGCGGCACGCGTTTCATCTCCGTTAGCCCGCTGAAAAGCGATCTGCCTGATGAAGCGCAGGGGGAGTGGCTGGCGCTACGTCCCGGCACCGATGCCGCTTTTATCCTCGGTCTGTTATCAGTCTTGATTGAAGAAAAACTCACCGATGAAGCGTTTCTCAGTCGCTATACGGTGGGTTGGCCAGCCATGGTTGCCTACATTCGTGGCGAAGAGGATGGCACGGTGCGTGACGCGGCCTGGGCCGCTGATATCTGTGGTGCCAACGCTGCTTTTATTCGCGATTTTGCCCGCCAACTGCACGGCAAACGCGTATTGGTGACGGTCGCGCATGCCCTACAGCGTGCTGAGCACGGTGAGCAACCGGTGTGGCTCGGTTTGGTGCTGGCGGCGGCGCTCGGTCAGCCAGGATTACCCGGCGGCGGCTATACCTATGCATTGGGTGCGCTGGGGCATTACGGCAAACACCATAATCTGGTGAGTTTCCCGGCGTTGCCACAGGGCAAAAACGGCATTGATCGTCTGATCCCGGTGGCGCGAATCTCGGATATGTTACTCAATCCCGGCAAACCCTTTGACTACAACGGTCGCCGCTTAACCTATCCGCACATTCGATTAGCCTACTGGGCGGGTGGCAATCCCTTCCATCACCATCAGGACCTCGCGCGCTTACGTCAGGCATTCTGTCAGTTGGATACGCTGATTGTGCATGAGATCGCCTGGACTGCCAGTGCGCGTCATGCCGATATCGTTTTGCCCGCTACCATGACGCTGGAGCGAGAAGACATTGGCGGTGCGCCAACCGATCGTCACCTGTTTGCGATGCAATCCGTAGCGGCACCGCACGGCGAAGCCAAAGACGATTATGTGATTTTTGCCGAGATGGCGCGGCGTCTGGGTCGTGAGGAAGCCTTTACGGAAGGCCGGGATACGCGCGGCTGGCTGAAACATCATTACGCGCAGTTGCAGGCAAAACTGGCCACGCATCAGGTGGAGATTCCTGATTTTGACCAGTTCTGGCAGCAGGGAGTGTTGGAGTTGCCGCAGCTAAAAGATGGCGGCAGGATGATCAACGCCTTCCGCGCTGATCCAGAAGCTGCGCCGTTGCCTACGCCAAGCGGAAAAATCGAAATTTTTTCCGCCACTATTGCCAGCTTTGATTATGAAAACTGTCCGGGACATCCGGTGTGGCGTGAACCGCAGCAAAAGCCGGATCACCAGCACCCGTTCTGGCTGATCGCCAATCAACCGGCTACGCGTCTGCACAGCCAGCTTGATTTTGGCGACTACAGTTTAAGTGGCAAACGTGATGGCCGTGAGGTGTGCAGCCTTAACCCCGAGGATGCTACTGCGCTGGGCATCAAGCACGGTGAAATTATTGAGCTGTATAACCAGCGTGGACATGTACTGGCCAGTGCGCGTGTTACCGATACGATTATGGCGGGCGTGGTTCAGTTACCTACCGGTGCCTGGTACGACCCTGTTGATCCACTCGCACTGCGCCCGATGTGTCGTCACGGTAATCCCAATGTGCTGACGTTAGATATTGGCACTTCATCGTTGACGCAAGGGTGCAGCGGGCAAATCACCGTAGTGCAGGTACGCAAATACAGCGGCGAACTCACCCCGGTGCAGGCGTTTATACCTCCTCAGATTTAGCATCCATGGGGCGCCAGGCGGCGCCCCTGCATCATTACGCCTCTTCTAACTGCAAAAACATCACGCGCAGGCGATGGCCGTCTGGGTCAATGGCTGTGAAGGTGTAGCCAAATTCCATCTCGGTTGGGGATTGAATAATGGTGATCTCGCGGAAAGCCCCCCATTCGTTGTACAAGAAGTCGACGTCCTTTTTATGCTGCACTTTGAAGGTGATTTCACCGTTGGCGTTGAACGGCTGGCTGTTGACGCCTGGTAATACCGTGTACTTAGACCACAGTCCAAACTTGAAGCCATTTTCAAACACAAACATGGCGAAGGTTGGCGTGACGTTGATGGGTTTCAAGTCAAACAGCGATGCATAGAAGTCAGCACTTTTAATGACGTTCGGCACATAAATGATGGTCATATCAGCAGTAAACATGGTTTTTTCTCCTTGTGGGTTTACGGCTGAATAATAAGGGGCGGCTGTGACAGATTCTGTCAGGAGCCGCAGCCACACTGGGTTTATCATGCATCTGGATTTGCTTGCTCTGTTCTCAATGATTAAAGTTTTTCTATCTCCGGTTCAGGGCAAGAGAAGAGAACCCGCGGCACATAATTTTTCTGACTTTCGTAACATATTGATTATAAAGGAACTGAGTTTTCGGTCCGAAAATGTCCGAAAATGTCCGAAAAATGTCCGAATTTCTGTTACTGCTTTAAACTCGGTATTTGCATTCACTTTGACCTGCTCCCCGTTGATTAATACACCGCGATGTTAGTAATGTCTTCATCAGCCACATGAGGACATCCCCATGAAAAAGCGATTTTCCGACGAACAGATCATCAGTATTCTCCGCGAGGCAGAAGCCGGGGTTTCAGCCCGGGAACTCTGCCGTAAGCATGCTATTTCAGACGCTACCTTTTACACCTGGCGCAAGAAGTTTGGTGGCATGGAAGTTCCCGAAGTGAAGCGGCTCAAGTCGCTTGAAGAGGAGAACGCCCGCCTCAAGAAGCTGCTCGCTGAAGCCATGCTGGATAAGGAGGCGCTTCAGGTGGCTCTTGGCCGAAAGTTCTGACGACAGACCAGAAGCGGGAAGCCGTGGAAGTCATGTGCGAGGCCGCAGGTTTGTCGCAACGTCGTGCCTGCAGGCTGGCAGGTTTGTCCCTTTTGTCCCTGTCGACCTGCCGTTACTCGGCTCAGCGTCCGGCTGCTGACGCGCAGCTGTCCTTACGCATCACAGAGCTGGCACTTGAGCGCCGCCGCTTTGGTTACCGGCGCATCTGGCAGCTACTGCGTCGGGAGGGCCTTCATGTCAACCACAAGCGGGTATACCGCATCTATCATCTCAACGGCCTGAGTGTAAAACGCAGGCGACGCCGCAAGGGACTGGCGACGGAGCGGCTTCCGCTTCTTCGCCCGGATGCGCCGAACCTGACATGGTCGATGGATTTTGTCATGGATGCACTTGCCAGCGGCCGCAGGATGAAGTGCCTGACCTGCGTGGATGATTTCACGAAGGAATGTCTGACGATCACCACGGCATTCGGGATTACAGGCGTTCAGGTGACACGTATTCTGGACAGCATTGCGCTGTTTCGTGGCTATCCTGCAACGATAAGAACCGATCAGGGTCCGGAATTTACCTGCCGCGCGCTCGATCAATGGGCTTTTGAACATGGTGTTGAGTTGCGCTTAATCCAGCCGGGCAAGCCAACGCAGAACGGATTTATTGAGAGTTTCAATGGTCGCTTTCGGGATGAATGCCTGAATGAGCACTGGTTCAGCGATATTCTACATGCCCGGGAAATCATTAATGACTGGCGGCAGGATTATAACGAGTGTCGACCACATTCATCACTGAATTACCTGACGCCGGCTGAATTTGCAGCGGGCTGGCGAAACGGGAAATATGAAGAAAAACCAACCGACATTACTAACTGAAGGTTGTATCTAATTCTGGGGGCAGGTCAACGCCAATTGGACGGCAGTGAGCGAGCAACAAACCTGGTTCTAAAGTTAGGAGATAGTGTAAAAAATGCCGATAAAATCGCCAGTCAGGCTTTTATTTTCACTTGATATGCCCTTTGGAGCATTGCGCCCAGCACAAGGTAAATTTCAACCATCTCTTCTGTTTTGTCTTCGCTAAAAATTTCTTTTTCGCTATTAGTAACAAGATGAATCAGAGACGATAGTTGATCTATAACGGCTGAGTGAGTTTCCAAAATTTATCCTGAGAGGTGATTACAGACCGCCGCATGTCTATGGAGGGTGATTAAAAGTATGTCAAGACTAGACGTAAACGAAGCGAAAGCAAATAAAATGCGTGAAATAATTATTTTAATTTTACCTTGAGGTTCCATTATGCACATAAAAATATGTATTTTAAGGGTGCGTAAGCAATTGATACTTAGTCTTTTATTTAAGTTTTGATTGTAATTCTCTTTAAGTTAATGAGAACCATCAGAACTTTAAAATTTTCATTAAAAGTTACTCCATCTCAAGTATTTGCAAGCTAATTGCATGTGGTCGTGATAAGGTCGGTATTCACTGGCTCATAGGATGTATATGAAACGAGTTATCGTTTTCTTTAATTTAGCTCCCGCAGTCGTCATGAGCTTGATGGATGGGGTCACTTCAATCCGCAAAGCCTACCCCAGCGGACAAGAAATTCAGCTTCAAATAATGTCTGCTGGTTTCCCTTCTCTGACTGGGGACTCAATGGTGGTTCACGTTGCCTCTGACCGCACACTTTCAAGCGATGAAATACTTGAGGCCGCAAACAAACTGCTCTGACACGGGATCCTCAGTCACCTCCGGGCTGTTGATGTGCTTACAGTGGCCTGAACTTCGAATCTTCGGTAAGCAGGCCAGGCTATAACGGAGGATATCACTATGAAAGAAGGCTATTACTGGCTCAAACGTGGAAGTGATGAGCCTGAAATATGGTTTTATTCCGAATGTCAGCCTGAAGGATGGATACAACCTCAGCATGACAAACCCGTCAGTCTCACAAAACTCACCCATGATGGCTACCGCATCATCAGCGAGAGGCTCAGGGAGCCCGAATAAAAGTGGCGCTTTCACGAGCGCCTTTACGACTCACCAGCTCAAAAGCTCGTTTTTCAATACCAGAATGAATTTCTGCCACGTAGAATATTTTTATTGAGTTACATCCAGGTCTTATATTTAACTTTCAGGCTATTGCTGCTACCCGTTTTGGTTTGCTAAGACTGGATACGAAAAAAAACCTGCAATATATATATGCAGGCTTCTCCCCACTCGCGCGGTAGTAGGAGTACCGCGCTTGTCCACGTTCTGAATGCTTAATGCATGATCGGCGGCTGGTTGAGGCGGTCAGCGGGTGAACATGTGGGCAGCTAAGCGTTTGTCACTCAGACAAGGTGATAACTTTGGACCAGAAATGGGTATTAAGACAGGTTATTTTTGTAAAGGTCTGATGAATATTCCATATGGCGTTTCCTGAAGAGTGTAAATAATGGTATTGACGCCGTCTTTTTATTGACAGGGTAAATTCTCAGGCACATATTCCAGACTGTATGGCGACTCGACCATTTAAACGGGAATTGCATAAAATGTTTAAGTTAATTAAACAGTAACTGACGAAGTTACTAAAATTCCTGTGCGTTTAAGGTCTGTTCGCAAAAAAATTTTCTAGGGTTCTTTGTCATCATTATTGTTAGAAACCTGAACTGAAAGCCTGGATAGCGCTACGATTCCTGCTCCCACCAATGTAATGATTATTATACTTCCTATCCATCCAGCGATTCCCATTTTTTGAGGCCTTTGTTTGTATCCCTGACACAGGGAGCACCCACCATAACACCTTTAATGTTGAATAACTGGTTTTCATACTTACCTGTATCAATATTGACTGGTCCCTCAGTACTGCACAAAGACTGTTGTTAACGACTTCCTGAGTCTGTCACAGAGCTGCTGTAGCAGCCCTTTGGACCATCTTTATAGAAGTTAGTGCTTTACGTTTTCTTGAAAAATCGCCGTTTCGATCTATTTTTATCCTAAGTCAAACTAATTACTCACCTATGTCACATGAACGAAACCAGATCACACAGGGCAGGGATGATTGGATGCGCTATAGGAGCAGCTGTCATTGAATTAACCGCCAGAGGGGTAGAACTAAGTAAGGCTAACATTTTGTATGAACTTGAAAGAATCTCAGCTTCATCAAAAGATTTACAGACAAAAGCTTTCGCACGCGATGCCGCAAATATTCTGAGAAAGAGGCTTAAGTAGTTCTCTTGGCCCGTCCCCCCGTTGCTCCACGCAGACAAATGTTAGCTATTTCAGTTTTGGCACTCAGCAGTCGAAGGAACGGCCCAGGGACAGCGAATAGCGATCAGCAGATGTTCGTGATAGATGTTGCTAGCAATGCTGTTTGCCATACAACGGGGAATTTCTCACCTGACAGTTGTTTCGTTCTTCTACCAGCTACCAGCTTAATGATCTTTCTGCCTCAGCATAAGAGGGGCATTTTGCATATTAATATACGCCCGGCTATTGCCCTCAGACCCGCGCAAATCATCAGCTGGAGGCATCTTTACGCATCCAGAAAAGCGCATCATCAATGACACGCGCAACAGCCAGGAGCTCGCACGCACGTTTTTTCTTCTCCAGCATGGTCACAATGTCTTCTCTGCTGACATTTCTGCCACGATCTATAAGTTCGAGTACGGCTTCGCCGATAATTCCTGTCAGTAAAGGAACAAAGGTTGCTTCAGTTGAAGTCTTTTCCATGTTTGTTCTCCACAATTAAAATGTTCTTATTTTTATAAAGTTATACTGATATGACCTCTTACCTGCAATCAATTAATGGAAAGTTTGATTGGTATTTAAAATTTTCAGAATAGTGCGGATTTCAAAAAAAAATCGAAGATTGTAAGAGGTATTTGCAGGGGTTTTAACTGCAAACTTTAATACGAGCATCCGCTATTGGCACGAAGCTGCCCAAAGTCAAAGCTAAAGGGCCTCATTGAGTGAAGTGGACATCGACTGAATATGTTCGTCATCGGCTACGACGGCTAATTAACTAAAAAGCCACCTTATCTTAACGGCACACATAAAGTTGGAAATCCTACTCACAGGGGGAGGTCAGATTTGTTACAGCCGCGAGGGCACTTCAGCCTGAGGGTTGAAAACAAAGTTGCGTGGGATTGCATTATCAGAATCTGTCGCGCTGGTTAGGTGTTA
>NZ_BBOC01000103.1:0-14727 GCF_001485335.1 Type-D symbiont of Plautia stali
GAGATATTAAAGGCCGCCAGGTTGCATTGCTGTTAAGCGATGGCGTGAAATCGGCCGATGTTCTGGCGGTTTTGCAGGCGCTGAAGGCTGCGGGTGTGCACACAAAATTGCTGGCAGCTCACATGGGACAGGTTCTGGCTGATGACGGTTCGGTATTGCCGGTCGATGCGACATTTACCGGACTGCCGTCGCTGACATTTGATGCGGTGTTTGTACCTGACGGTAATATTGATGCGCTGCTGTTAAGCGGGGACAGCCGCTACTTTTTACTGGAAGCTTACAAGCACCTTAAAGTCATTGGCCTGAGCGGAGAAGCGCGGCGATTCAAAGCGCAATTTGCATTGAAAGACGATGAGGATGAGGATGGCATTGTAACGGGTCAAAGCTCAGACAGCACCGTGCTCAATACCTTTATCGATGCAATGAAAGCCCATCGGGTCTGGGCGCGGAGTCCAAAAGCCCTGTCCGTCCCTGCCTGATTTCAGGAACACGAGTAACATCCAGCGCCAGATTTCTGGATGTTACTCATCTCCTGTACAAAACAGACTCGATTTGAACTCAGAAGAATCCCTCCGCGTAAGCCCCTCATGTGCGGATGTAGCGAAATAAAAGCTCATGAAATAATTCTACCTTGACAGAGCTAATGCGCCTAAAAAGTAGAAATGTCATTTGATTTATAGAGTGCTGATGCAGAAATCATATCGTAGGGAGCAGATGATAATTAACATGAAACTAGTTTAATCTTTGACTGCAAAATTGACATCAATTAGTACTGACTCGCAGATAAGTGCGAGGTTATTATCATTATGAGCGATGTAGATCAGGGATTTCATCTCAAATGAAAATTTGTCATAACTTAACGTTTTCAAGACTTTTAAAACACACTCAGTTGTGTTTTAATTTTAATATGCATGCTGTAGGGATGCACCCCATTTATCTCACAGTGATTAATTTTTTAAATCCTAATCCGTTTAGATAAAAGATACCAGGAGATATTCATGAGTGATTCACTGAAGGCATTAAACAACATTCGCACGCTGCGCGCGCAGGCCCGTGAAATCGCGCTTTCCGATCTTGAAGAAATGCTGGAAAAATTCTCTGTTGTCGTGTCTGAACGCCGTGAAGAAAGCAGTGCCAGTGAGGCTGCTGCCCGAGAGAAAGAAGAAAAGCTGGCCAAGTATCGTGAGCTGTTGTTGAAGGACGGCATAGATCCGAATGAACTGCTGGGCTCAATGACACCTGAACGCAGAGTTCGTGCAAAGCGCGCTCCGCGCCCGGCTAAATATAAGTATGTAGAAGATGGTCAAGAAAAAAACTGGACCGGGCAAGGGCGGACACCGGCAGTAATCAAAGCGGCAATTGACGGTGGTAAGTCATTAGACGATTTCCTGATTTAAATACTTTGACTGTTTAATTCGAAGTAAAGGTTGCATCCAATAAAGTGGGGCTTATGCCCACTTTATTGATTTTTGTATTCGTTTGACCCTTTATGTGCAGATATATGAAGATAAATGTCCGATATTCTTCCCAGCCATTACGGTAGTCACGGATGTTGAATCCTTTTCTTGCTGCTTATGTTGTCATTCTTTCATGAAACAATTGAGATATTTTATTCGGTGGTACGCTTTGTTTCTTCAACTGAAAGCATAAATTTAATACTTGCGGGTCTTATAAAGTCTGTCGCATCAGCGGCGATGGTTGATGGTCACAACAACTCTATTCTGGTGGTCGGCAGTAGCGTGTTTTTCTATGCTTTAGGTAACGCGGCCTTCCCGATGACAAACTCGCTCCGGGCCTGAAAACGATGGAGCCAAAGTCATGAGAACGCAGAATAATTCAATCGCAACACGCTCTACCCATATCTTCTTGATGATGCCCCCTTCGTTACACCGTTTATTCCGGATTCGATAACAGAGCTAAAACTCTTTTTCTGATTTCGTCAGCATTGTCTTCTTGACCAGGGTGATTGAACTTCACCAGGGGGGCCGAACTTTTCTCTGGTTCGTATGAATTGGCCAGCAAGCCAGGGTCACCACCCATCTTATCTATCACTGAGGACAGAACAGTGATGGCAACCTTAGATGCATAAAGATCGAGATGTAGGTCATTAATAGCCTGCTCGACGATTCCAATGCGTTCATTTATGTCAGCCATTTGATCTCCTGAAAGTTTGGGTAAGTCGATTTCAGTCTGAAAGCGTAAACATCTCTTTAATTCTAGCTCATCTAGAAAAAGAGGCTCTCATGGTCCTGCATCTACCCCATCGCAGTAAAAAGAAACCAAGCGAAACATATATCAGGAAGTATATACGAAGCGGTAAATTTTCCAGGGCCCAAGCGTTTTATCTTTACCTTTATTGTTGTCTGCCACGTATTCAATCTGGGGAGCGGGCACATAAATCCAGCCTTCAGAAATGACCAGCGCATCGGGTGTTATCAGCTTTTCATCCTGAACAAGCGTCTCCAGCCTGCCATCAGGCAGCAGCTTATCAACCGAACGTTTCTCCACATTTGAGAGATAAATAGTTCCTGCAGCATCGATGGCGGACCCACCGACAGAAGGAATATCCGCTACTTTTCGATACGCCTCTCCAGTGCATCGTTACTCAACCCGGTATCGTGTAATGATGCGGTGGGGATTCTGTAGAGGGGACCCGTCGGCGTCGCATAGTAAAGCCATTTGCCGTCAGGACTGACTTCAATAACATCAATGTGCACGCTGGGCCGTTTTCCGTTTTTATCCTCAAGAATTCGCCCCCTGTAACCTTTCTGGTCGATTCGTTCGGGTTTGCGCAGCAGGCTACTTCCAGACAGCCTTCGTATTGTTTTACCGGAAATTAGGTCGTGAATTAACAAACCATCCAGTCCCGAATCTGTGACGTATACATAACGCTCGTGTATACGCAGGTGTAATAGCCCCCCGTTTGAACCGGAAAAGCCTCCCGTTTCGTTCTATATTGTAAGTTCACTCAGAACAGAATCTTAATCACGCTATGACTCATCGAAAACATGACCGAACAGGCCTGATTGGATGTGCCATCGGAACCGCTGTCATTGCCCTGGCTGCAAAAGGGCTCCCCATCAGCAGAGAAAATATTCTTTATGAGCTTGAGCACATGAAGGCTTCAACAGGAGATTTGCCAGCTAAGGCGATTACTCAGGACGCCGCTAAGTTGCTGCGTAAAACGCGCTGTGGCTGAAACGCAAAACTGGCGTGCGTGGCATGCTCCCGGGAAACGGCAGGCAATAGGCTGCCTTGCTTGCCATTCACCACAGAGATTCAGGAACGAAGATAATGTTGCCACTCGTGAGAAAGCGCAGTTTTTATCTTCTCAAATTTTAAAGTTCTCTCAACATTCAGGATACAGGGATGTCAAAAACGCAGTGGGTTCTGAGTCAGCTGACGCGACAGTTGTGGTTCCGAAGTACGCTTTTTGCTGTGCTTGCCGTTTTAACGGCGCTGGTCGCCATCGGCATTAAATCTTTTATCCCTGAACCGGTATCCGGCATCATTGGTACCGATGCCGTGGATAAGATCCTCGGCATTCTTGCGTCCAGTATGCTGGCTGTCACCACTTTCTCTCTGAATATCATGGTGTCTGCGTATAACACAGCCAGCAGCAGCGTGACGCCGAGGGCGACCCGGCTGCTTCTGGAAGACCGCACGACGCAGAACGTTCTCGCTACCTTTATAGGATCCTTCCTCTACAGCCTTGTGGGTATAGTGGCGCTGGGTATGGGCGCATACGGTACACAGGGTCGGGTTGTCCTTTTCTTTGTCACGCTGATGGTTATCGTCATGATCGTCATCACGCTGCTACGCTGGATCCAGCATCTCGCGCAGTTCGGACGAATGGCGGAAACGTCCCAGCGTGTAGAAGATGCGACGGTAGCGGCACTTGCAGCCTGGATAAGGGATCCCTGCATGGGATGCTCACCCTGGCATGGCGAGGATGTTCGCAGCACTGATATCCCCCTGTATCCAGACTGCGTGGGTTACCTGCAGCATGTCGATCTGCAGCAGCTTTCTGACTTTGCTGAAAAGCACAGCACCTGGCTGTACCTAAACGCTCAGCCCGGCGCCTTTGTCCATTTAACGTCACCATTACTGTGGAGCCGTCAGGCATTGTCCCCGGAGCAGTCAGGTGAACTGAGAAAGGCTTTCACGGTGGGAGAGCTGCGATCGTTCGATCAGGACCCGCGATTTGGGCTGAGTGTTCTGTCGGAAATCGCCTCGCGCGCGCTTTCACCCGCCGTAAACGATCCCGGAACGGCCATCGACATCATTGGCCGCGCTGTCAGGTTGTTCAGCCAGCCAGAAGAGGCAAAAGGCGCAGACACGCCCCACTTCCGGCTTTTCCTGCGGCAGGCTGATGTCAGCGACCTGTTTGATGATATTTTTACGCCTATCGCCCGTGATGGAGCGGCCCTGGTTGAGGTACATATCCGGCTACAGAAGGCGCTGATGGCGCTGGCGAATGTCCGACCCGAGCGTTACGGAACGGAGGCCCGGCGCCATTCCAGACAGGCACTTGAACGGGCAAATCAGGTTCTGACTTACAGTGGCGATAAACAGATCCTGGAGAGTCTGGCCAGCGAGTTTGCTGAACCGTCCCCCGGGAGCAGCACCAGCGGTTAGCCCCTGCAGCAGGCTGAAAGAAAGTACAGAACTGGTCAATTAGCGTTCGCTTGCTGGCGTAAGGGTTTTACTGTTCCATACTGATTGTTACATTTAGACTTCATTCAATCTGTACAGGAACGTTATGACCTCTCCCGAATCCGACCTGAAGGCCAAACGGAGCCATATCAATCCGCCGGTATTTTTCACATCCGCTGCGCTTATTTTTATCCTGGTGGCTTTTGCCGCCCTTTTCCCAGAAAAGGCTGATATTCAGCTAAGCGCACTGCAAAACGCGCTCTTTGCTAACGCCAGCTGGTTTTACATTCTTGCTGTTGCGCTTATTCTGCTGACGGTCGCGTATCTGGGGCTCTCCCGGTACGGGGATATAAAGCTCGGCCCCGATCACGCCGAACCCGACTTCAGCTATCACTCGTGGTTTGCCATGCTCTTTTCAGCCGGTATGGGCATCGGGCTGATGTTTTTTGGCGTGGCGGAACCCGTGATGCACTACATGGCACCGCCTTCCGGTTCACCTGAAACGGTGCAGGCAGCAAAAGAAGCGCTGCGCATCACGTTCTTTCACTGGGGGCTTCATGCCTGGGCTATTTACGCCATTGTGGCGCTGATACTGGCCTTTTTCAGCTACCGCCACGGACTGCCGCTGACGCTTCGCTCTGCCCTTTACCCACTTATCGGTGACCGGATTTACGGCTGGATGGGGCATGCGGTTGACATCTTTGCTGTGATCGGAACCGTGCTCGGCGTGGCGACGTCGCTGGGCTACGGTGTGCTGCAGGTGAACGCGGGACTGAATCACCTGTTTGGCCTGCCGGTCAATGAAACCATGCAGGTGATCCTGATTGTCGTCATCACGGCGCTTGCCACGCTTTCTGTGGTGTCTGGGCTTGATAAAGGCATTCGCATCCTCTCCGAGATCAACCTGAGCCTTGCTGTGCTACTGCTCATCCTCGTCGGTGCGCTCGGTCCGACGGTACTGTTGCTGAAATCGTTTGTGGAAAACACCGGCGGTTATCTTTCAGAACTGGTGACGAAGACCTTTAACCTGTATGCCTATGAGCCTAAGTCCAGCAAATGGCTGGGCGGGTGGACGCTGTTTTACTGGGGCTGGTGGCTGGCCTGGTCACCTTTTGTCGGGATGTTCATTGCACGTGTATCACGAGGCCGAACCATACGTGAATTTGTCACCGGTGTACTGTTTGTGCCTGCGGGGTTTACGCTGCTGTGGATGACCTTTTTTGGCAACAGTGCCATCTGGCTTATCATGCAGGAAGGGGCAAGAGACCTGGCTGAGACCGTTCAGTCTGACCAGACGCTGGCGTTATTTAATTTCCTGGAGCATTTCCCGTTCAGTTCCGTGCTGTCGTTTATCGCCATGGCCATGGTTGTGGTGTTTTTTGTCACGTCCGCAGACTCGGGGGCCATGGTCGTTGACACGCTGGCCTCCGGAGGCACGGATCAGACCCCGGTATGGCAGCGTATATTCTGGGCGGGGCTCATGGGCGTGGTGGCCGTGACGCTGTTGCTTGCCGGTGGCATGAAAGCGCTTCAGACGGTGACTATCGCCAGCGCCCTTCCCTTCGCCGTGATTCTGCTGATGTCAATTTATGGCCTCATGAAGGCGCTTCGGGTCGATGCCTGGAAGCGTGACAGCAAACAAATCGCGACCATTGCGCCCACGGCTGCCCGCAACCCCATCCCATGGCAGCGCAGGCTGCGTAACATCGCTTACTTCCCGAAGCGTTCACACGTGAAACGCTTCATGGCTGAGGTGATCCACCCCGCGATGGAAATGGTTGAGCAGGAGCTGGCAAAACAGAACACCGTTTCGCACACCCTGACCGATGCCGATGATGGGCTGCACTTTGAAGTTGACCTTGGCAACGAGCTGAACTTTGTCTATCAGGTCCGGCTGCGCTCATACATGCAGCCGGCCTTCGCGCTGGCGGGCATGTCCGACGCGGATCGGGATGAAGAGCACAGGTACTTCCGCGCTGAGGTTTATCTGAAAGAAGGCGGTCAGGACTATGACGTCATGGGCTGGACGCAGGAGCAGATCATTCACGACATTCTCGACCAGTATGAGAAGCATCTTCACTTCCTGCATATTGTTCGCTAGTCACGAATGTTATCGATAAGAGGCGCTGGGCGCGCCTCTTTTTTCACAAAAAACAAAAGATGATTGATGAGGCTTTTCACGATCGCCAGAAAAAGCGTGAACACAGGATGAGCACCGGATAGATTTCCAGACGCCCCATCAGCATCGCGGCACACATCAGGTATTTAGCCGTGTCGTTCAGCGTGCCAAATGTTGATGCCGTCTCACCGAAGCCAAGTCCCATGTTGTTGATGCAGGCAGCAACGGTGGCAAAGGAGGTCAGAAGATCATAGCCCATCATGTTCAGAAGCCAGACCAGAATCACCGTCACCGAAACATACAGAAAGAAGAAGCTCCAGACAGAACGAAGCACCCGGTCACTGACCACGCTGTTGCCCACCCGGACACTGAGGAGCGCGCGTGGATGCGCCAGCTGATGTACCTCTTGTCGACTCTGACGAAAAAGTACCAGGAAACGAAGCGCTTTAATTCCACCGCAGGTTGAACCCACACATCCGCCAAAAAAACTGGCGATTAACAGAAAGATGATGGTATGTGAGGGCCAGTCAGCATAGTCGGCTGTCGCCAGACCGTTATCCGTTATCATCGAGCTGGTCAGGAAGAAGGCATGGACCAGGCTGTCAGTAACGTTATACATACCGGCATGCCAGATTTGCCAGGCTGTGATTAGCACGATAACCGCCACAACCGTCAGGAAAAAGCGAAGCTCTGCATTATTTCTGAAGGGTTTGAACGTCCGTTTTATCAGCGCCATATACCAGAGTGTGAAATTCAGCGCGGACAGCAGTGAAAACACCCCGCCAACCATTTCAGCAGCATGGCTTTTGTAGAAGCCGAGACTTTCACTGTGGGTGGAAAATCCTCCCAGGGAAACCGTGGATAACCCATGACATACAGCATCAAAAATCGGTAGACCTGCTATCCAGTAAGCCAGAGAGCAGCTGACACCCAGGGCGGTATAAACCAGCCAGAGGCTTTTAGCGGTATCTGCAAGGCGGGGAGTGAGACGCTCTTCCCTGAACGGACCGGGCATCTCGGACTGATAAAGTTTCATTCCACCAATGCCCAGCAAGGGAAGCACCGCCACAGCGAGAACAATGACCCCCAGTCCGCCAATAAAATTCAGCTGGGCACGGTACAGGAGATAAGCTTTCGGGAGGGAACTGACACTTTCAACAACGGTGGCTCCCGTCGTCGTAATGCCTGACACGCCCTCAAACATGGCATCGGCGAAACTGAAACCCAGCGAATCATTCAGCCAGAAGGGCATGGCGCTGATGATCGAAAACAGCAACCAGAAAAGCACAATAATGATGAAGCCATCCTGAGTGCGCAACTGCAATCCGGGAGAACGGGTCATGACCCACACCCCCCACCCCCGCTGAAGAAAAGTACAAACGTTGATAAGAAATCCAGGTAGCTTCGATCGCGATTAAACAGAGCAATCAGAGCCGGCACTAGCATCGTGAGGCTGTAAAGCATCACCAGAAAGCCACAAAGGTGGATAATGACCCTCAGTCTGGATGGCGCGTGCTGAAAAATGTTATCCACGGGAACTCCCGGAATGCAGGGATGCAAGCGAATTACCGGCCAGGCAGAGACGACAGAACAATTATTCTACCTGCTCACTCACGCGACGGAGTGTCGCCAGTTTCAGAAAAATCAGCCCGGCAATCGCCGACAATAATGAGCCTGCCAGTACACCGATTTTAAGCTCACTTTGCAGAACGCTATCGCCCGGGAAAGCCAGACCTCCGATAAAGAGGCTCATGGTAAACCCTATTCCACACAGAATGGCCACGCCATAAAACTGGATGGCCGTCGCCCCTTCAGGCAACCGCGCCATTCGTAACCTGATAAGCAACCATGAAACGCTGGCCACGCCCAGTTGTTTACCTACAAACAGCCCCAGTGCGATGCCCACCGGAACGGGGGAAAAGATCTGTTCAGCAGAAATGCCCTCCAGATTCACCCCGGCGTTCACAAAACCAAACACCGGCACGATGAGGAAAGCAACCCAGGGCGAGAGCCTGACTTCAAGGCGAGTGAGTGGGGAAAATTGCGCACGAGCACTGGCGGAGTGCGGAATGCAAAGCGCCAGAATGACGCCAGCTACGGTGGCGTGAACACCGGAGTTATAAACGAAATACCACAGTAAAATGCCAGTGACCAAATAAGCAGACAGCGACTTCACCCCTGATTTGTTCATGATGATCAGGCATAACGTGACCACTGCAGCGCCTCCTAGCATCATCATACTGAGGCTGTGAGTGTAAAAGGCCGCGATGATGATCACCGCACCCAAGTCATCAATGATAGCCAGTGCGGTCAGAAACACCTTGAGTGAAGGGGGGACTCTGTCTCCCAGCATGGCGAGCACCCCCAGAGAAAACGCAATGTCAGTGGCTGAAGGGATGGCCCAGCCGTTCAGAGCCTGAGGATTGTCCTGATTAAAAAACATAAAGAAGGCCGCGGGAACCAGCATTCCTCCGAGTGCTGCGGCGCCAGGGAGAACGCGTTGATCCCACTGTGAAAGCTTGCCAGAGAGCAGTTCACGCTTAATTTCAAGGCCGACAAGCAAAAAGAAAACGCTCATCAAAACGTCATTGACAAGCTTTTCAGCCGGCCATCCCCCCACTGAAGCGTGGACCAGTTGATGATAGACACCTACGGCGGCAGTGTTCTCCATGACGACTGCAGTAACAGAGAGCAGAATGAGCAATAAGCCAGGTGCCAGCGGGGAATGGAACAGTTTTTTCATAAAACGTTATCGTCCGGATGATAAAAAAGCGCACCTTACCATCTCTCCCCATGCCCTGCCATCACGACCAGAGGAGAGGTACGATGTATGGTGATCGTCTGCTGGAGTGTTGTGTTTCGGTCCAGATACCCCTATCCATCACCAGAATGACGCTCAGAGAGATAACTCCGGATGAGGTTCACCGAGCCCGCGATTCGATTTCAAACATGAAATTCTTATCCGGATGAGAAATAGCAGAACATAAAACGCTTGTGTGAAGTCTGAGCACCGATTCTCTTTGATATAAAATTTTTAAATAGTCTTAAGCGATTACTCTGTCGCCAGGAAGAACTACTTCATTGAAAATTCATATTTTCTTGCTAGCCTTAATATGGTTTTTATGAGTTCGGGCATTTTATGAGGAATACATGATTGAGAAAATAGTATCTTATCAATACCTTCAGGATAAACTTTTAAATCCTGATATCTGGCTAATGGTTGCTACAATTCTGATTGGTACCATAGTTATTTACGTGATACTCAGGAGCGTTATTCAGTTCTGCTCACGGCGTATTTCTCGCTATTCTGAAGGCCGGAATATCAGACTGGCTGGCGTTATTGTCGAGTTGCTCAATCATACCAGTCAGTTGTTGTTGCTTATATTTTCATTTTTAATCTCTCTCAAATTTATTGACCTGCCGGATTCCTGGGAAAATGCCGTCGGGCACGGATGGTTCCTGGCGCTGTTGTTCCAGCTCGCGTTATGGACAGATAGCGGTATTCGCCTCTGGTTGCAGAGCCTGCTGCGCGACCCGCTACACATCCGCAATCCCGTCACGACCGTAATACTCGGCGTACTCCTCAGGATCATGCTGTGGGTCGTAACCTTCCTTGCCATATTGTCCAACATGGGCATCAATATTACCGCGCTGGTGGCAAGTCTGGGGGTCGGGGGGATTGCCATTGCTCTGGCCATTCAGACCGTTCTCAGCGACGTTTTTGCCTCACTGGCCATCGGATTTGATAAGCCCTTCGAACACGGGGATTTTATCGTCTTCGGCAACATTGCGGGTACCATCGAACATATTGGCCTGAAAACCACTCGTCTTCGCAGCCTGAGCGGCGAGCAGGTCATCTGTTCTAATACTATTCTGCTGCAGCAGACGATCCACAACTACAAGAGAATGCAGCAAAGGCGCATCGTCTTTAAATTCGGGATCAGTTACGAAACGCCGTCTGAAAAAGTGCGTCAGGTTTCAGGGCTGGTGGGGGATATCATCTCCTCGGTCAACGCGACTCGATTCGATCGCGCGCATTTTCTGGCGTTTGAAGATTCGAAGCTGACTTTTGAAGTGGTGTACTTCGTGCTGGACGCTGATTACAACAAATACATGGATATTCAGCAGGAAATCAACCTGAACCTGATGGCTGCGCTTGAAGAGCGGGAAATCAGCTTTGCGTTCCCAATCAGGCACATTGAGTTACGCGGGGAAAGCTTATCGTCATTACTTTCAGACGATGACCGTTCGCCCGATAAAAGCGCTGAGGCCAACTGAGCATATAATGAATGGAAGAGTGTCTGTTCGAACCTGGCATCTCAGAACAGGCACTCAGCACGACAGTCATTCTGATGCTCATGATTTGCAGAGTGCCGATGTGCCGCTTTACTTTTTATCTGAATGACGTACAGGGACCGGAACCCGTTTTGATGGCGCAAGGTTATACAGCCTTCTTCTGAGGACACATTTGGGACAGGGCGTCACTTTTCTGGCCATTCCTCTCGCAATATCGAGCACAACTCTGAACTGCTCGTGTCTGCCAAGCGGAAACATGGTTTCTTTATTTTGCAGATAGATCTTGCAGGTAGCGTTGTGTAAAAAGCGGAACCCCTTATCGTCTTCAGCAGGACTGAGATAATAGGTGAACTTCATAATGGCTTCTCCTCTAAGATCTGAACCTGGGTTGCAATACATTAAAGTTACTAATCATTTATAATGCAGGCTTACTTTCATAGTCAACAGGAGTGGCAGTCAGACCGGGCTTTTAAGGTGTTTTCAAAATTGATGTCGGAATTTCACATTAGCTTTTATCGATGGGACGGGCTGATAAGTCTCTGAATCTATGAGCTCATTAATATAACCGGCGAGACACCCTTGATTTACAGTATTAACAAAGAGATTCAGACAGAAGCACCATCGAGTCGTACGAATGAATACCGGGGATTATGACGAGCATTAATGCTCAAAAACCACGCTTTTTCCGCTTCTCATGCATCAGGGAAATTTTAGTCTATTATCTAAATGTCTCTATTACTTCCCTGTGATATGGACCTGCTCTCATTGGAAAAATGTTTGGCACAGGATCGTGCCCAGCCCGGTAGCCACCACTGCCGGGCTTTTCTTTACTTCAGCTGGTCCACACAAACTGCATTTGAGAGATTAAATATAGAAGTCTCGGGGTACATTGATACAGATATGTATTGCCGGTGTGGCTTTTCCTTTTCCTGTATGATCTTACTGCGGTGGAAATGACGCATGGCTCGTGAAGAGGCGATTTAGACGCAGTACAAACTGCCACGCCGGGGGAGGGTTAAATAAATACATATCAGCCGCATTATCCTTGCCTCAAGCCTGCCTGCAAAATACAGGTAACCGTCTTGACTGCATAAGCTGTGGCTTATATCATATACTCTATAAGCTGTAACTTATAAGGCGTGCTATGTGGACGGTTGAATTCGGGAACCTTTTTGACGCCTGGCTGGAAGAACAGGAAGAAGGTCTGCAGGAGAAGATACTTGCGGACCTGCTGAATTTGCAGACTTACGGTCCGTCGCTGTCCCGGCCTTACGCAGACACTGTTAAAGGGTCCCGGCACAAAAATATGAAAGAGCTGCGCTTGCAGTACGCGGGGAAACCGGTTCGAGCATTCTCTGCTTTCGACCCGATTCGCCGGGCAATCATACTTTGTGTCGGCGATAAAAGTAACGATAAAAAATTTTATGAGCGCATGATCAGCATCGCTGATGACGAATTCACTGCGCACCTGAAAACGATGGAGGGAAAGAAATTAGAACGCTGGACAATGCAATTGCCGCACGCTCTCCTGAGAGCCAGGCACGCATCCGTGAAATTGCAGACGAGATGGTCCTCGAAACGGGCTTGCAGATGATGCGTGAAGAGTTGCAACTGTCGCAGAAAAATGTGGCAGAAGCGATGGGGATCAGCCAACCGGCTATCACGCAGCTGGAACAGCGCGGGAACGAGCTGAAGTTAGCAACGCTCAAGCGCTACATTGAGGCAATGGGAGGAAAACTCAGCCTTGATATTGAGCTGCCGACTGGCAAACGTATCGCTTTTCACATCTGAAACAGACGTCGATCAACTGGCCCAGTTCAGGGCCAGTTTCTTTATACGCCCAAAGTTAGCTTTCAATTGTGCAACTGAAATACGGAAGCGCTGGCTGGCGTAAGGCCATACATCGGAACGACTGCTGTGTGCCCAGGCTGTGTGAAAACGATTTAAGCTTGAGACGTGAACTCAAAAGATGCTGACACCAGCGTTTTTACGTAAAATCTGCATCCTCTTTCTATGCAAATTTTCTAAGAAATCGTCCAAACGCGTGACTCTCTGTCAGCAATCCGAGTTTTCACACTGCCTGTGCCAAAAGCGGACATTGCATAATGAATAAAGTACGAATGACGGCGTGTACCAGGATTATTAAAGATGCTTTAGCTAGATTCTTTTTAAGGTGATTTTGGCTCCGATGATAATCAATATCATTCCAGACAACATGCTAAATGATAATTTCTCTCCCCAACCAACATAACCAAATAAACCAGCGAATATTACTGACAGGTAAGTCCAAGACACAATTTTATCAGTTGACGCATACGAACATGCAGTAGACAGAAAGTATTGTGCGAGAGTGGTAACCACCCCAAGCATAAATAGCAATGGAAGAAGTGAAAGACTAAATGAATCCCATACCCATGGAAGAAATACCATCGAATATATTAAGGTATAGAGAGAAAAGAAGAGCATTTGGTTAAAAGGGGTTTCTGTGTCTGACATCATCCATATGGTGATCGTTGCGGCACCGCCCATTACTCCAGATATGATGCCTGATAAATCACCACCATTGATGCTATGTGTCGCCACGCCACTGGTCATCGCCACACCAATGAATCCGATGATAGTTCCTATCCAAACATAGCGATCTGACATTCTCTTAAGTACCAGCAGTGCAATGACTGGGACAAATATTGGTGATGTTTGCTGAAGCAATACTGCAGTGCTCAACTCAGTATGTTTAACAGCATAGAAGTAGGTAATCAATGCACAAAAGGTAAAAAATGATCGAAGTGCATGGAGGCCTTTCCTTTCAGATTTTAAGCTGAACTTCCCAGACACCAGACCAACAAAAGATACAAGAATAAAGCTGAACACATTGCGCCAAAAGACCAAGGACAAAATATCCATTTTGTAAGAGACATATTTGACAATCATCCCCGCCAACGCAAACATTAATGCAGATATCGTAATGTTACTAACAGCCTTAAATTGCATCATTTACCATCCTGAAAAATTCAATTCAAATCAACTTCTCAAGAATAACTAAAACTTTGGCTAAAGCTTAGCACCTAACTGACGCACTGACCGGTTCAATGGTGAACAAGACTTCGTAAGGTCCGTGATGCCCTGTACATTTCCGCTGTTCGCTCATAGCTGCCACTTGATGGGCATCTTCCTGTCATTAAACGCGGGCCAGAAACCCGCATCTGGATGCTTTCCCCTTTCACCTTTGCACGAGTGCATGACGATATGAGCTAAATTCAATCGCCGTACTCTATATCAGACAGATCAGAACACCGAGGCATCGCAAAGTATTCATGGCCCGGATTGGTCGTAATGCTAAAGGGTCCGCCTGCAATTGTAGGGCCTATCTGAACATCATCCCGGTCGATCTTCACATCGACTGAACTCAGGCTATATTGCCCAAATCTACGACTCTCCTTGCGCGTAATATCTTTAACCACCGCCGCCACGACCTGCTGTGGTGTCACAGAAGGACAGGCTTTAAGATCGGCCTGATATGTTAGCTCAGCGTCAATATAGATAAACGCAACCAGCCCCAAAATGCCCGTCGTAATACAGCCAAAAATTAGATAAAACAAACGTATCGACTCATCCTTGTATTCCCAATCAGCCCTAAATCAATAGTATTGATTATC
>NZ_BBOC01000104.1:0-14632 GCF_001485335.1 Type-D symbiont of Plautia stali
CCGAGTCCCTGTGGCAGTTCTGGCGCAGCTGTGGTTTTAGCCTGGTACGGATAGGATCGCAGCGGGAAGCCAGCAGTGGTTGCTATGCCGCGATGGCGATACGCGCTTTGACGCCAGCGGGAGCAGAATTGCAGCATCAGGCTGAACAACGTCTGCTGCGTGACTGGGTATGGCTTCGCGAGATGATTGATCTTCCCCTCACTTTGGGCGGTGGCGATCAACGATTAAGTGACGACGACTGGCCGCTACTGGCGGGGTTTGCCTGGGCACAGCGCCCGTTTGAGGCCTGCTATCCGACGTTGCAGCGTTTAGTGCGTGCTTTGCCGCGACCGCTTCTTCAGGCGATTTTGGCACAAAAACAAGTGCTGACTACCGTGGCGCAGCAGGCGGGATTGAGTGGGCGTAAAGCCTTGGTGCAGCGGCTGCGTCAGGAGTCGGCAGAGGCGCTGATACTGCTGGATGCGCAGCGGGCTGAGCAGTGGCAACAGCGGCTCGCCTCATTGCAATAAATCCATTATCTCGTTCAAAATTTCCCAATATCACTTCAGCAGCAGCGGCGTATAGTGATTTGAGGAGGATCATATGGCACTACGATATGTAATTGTTCAGCAACCCACTCAGGCGGCGCAGCTGTTCCTGCTGTATCACGGCGTGAACGACAATCCTGATTCCATGGCGCAAATCGGTAACTGGTTCGCGCAGGCATTCCCGGAAGCGTTGGTGGTGGCCGTCGGCGCACCTTATCCTGCCAGCGCGCCACAGGGGCGCCAGTGGTATCTGGAGATTCCGGCGCATGACCGTTCTGAACAGCAGGGCGTTGACGCGGTGATGCCTACGTTTATCGAGTCGGTTCGTCACTGGCAGCAGGAAAGTGGCGTTCAGCCAGCAGCGACGGCGCTGGTTGGTTTTTCGCAAGGCGGCACCATGGTGCTGGAAGGCATTAAAGCACAGCCTGACCTGGCGGGCAGAGCCATCGTGTTCAGCGGCCGCTATGCCACGCTGCCGGAACGCGCCAGCTCGCGCAATACCCTGCATCTGATCCACGGTGATTACGATGAGCAAATCCCGTTGGCACATGCCGAAGCGGCAATGCAACGGCTGACGGCACTGGGTGGCGATGTGACGTTGGATGTGGTGGACGATTTACCGCATGCGATTGATGAACGCGGTATGCAATTAGCGTTGAATCATCTGCGTTATACCGTCCCACGTCGTTATTTCGACGAGGCGCTCAGCGGAGCCAAGCCCGGCGATGATGATGTGGTGATGATGCTTTAAATGATGTGTACCAAACGGTAGCGGCGCGATTTATCGCGCCGCTACGTTACCTGAAGCTTGAACCGTCTTTATTTGTTTTTCGGCCAGTCGTCGTCATCGTCCCATTTATCGTTAAAGTCGCGATGTGGTGGCAGATCCGGTTTATTTTCCATGAATTTTTTATGGTCGATACGTTTTAGGTCTTTATAAACGTTCATTAAGATACCGACCATCAGCAGGATCACTAAGATCCACCAGTACTCTTTTAAGAATTCCATCCCTTGCTCCTTTAGCGTGCTTAGGCGATCAGCTGTTCCATGATGCGCTGATACATACGGCTGAGCATCTGCAAATCTGACGCTTTCACGCACTCATTGATCTTATGAATGGTGGCATTCACCGGGCCCAGTTCCACTACTTGTGCACCCATACGCGCGATAAAGCGACCGTCTGAGGTGCCGCCGGTGGTCAGCAACTGTGGCTTGATTTCATTATAGTGTGCGACAGCGTTTACCACGGCATCGACCAGTTTTCCGCGTGAGGTCAGGAACGGCTGACCGGAAACATTCCACTCCAGCGTGTAACGCAGTTGATGGCGATCGAGCAATTCAGCAACGCGATCTTTGATCATCTGATCGGTGAGCTGGGTGCTGAAACGGAAGTTGAACTGCACGAAAAATTCGCCTGGAATGACGTTGTTGCTGCCGGTGCCGGCCTGCACGTTGGCGATCTGCATGCTGGTCGGTGGGAAGAATTCGTTACCCTGATCCCACTCGGTGGCGACCAGTTCATTCAACGCTGGCATGGCACGATGCACTGGGTTATCCGCCAGATGCGGATAAGCCACGTGGCCCTGAACGCCGTGAATCGTCAGGTTAGCGGTCATCGAACCACGACGGCCATTTTTCACCACGTCACCCACAATTTCAGTACTGGAAGGTTCGCCCACCAGGCAGTAATCCATGCGTTCGTTACGTGCCATCAGGCGTTCTACCACCTTCACCGTACCATTGACGGCGCTGGCCTCTTCGTCAGAGGTGATCAGAAACGCCAGGCGTCCTTTATGCTGTGGATTGGCAGCAACAAAACGCTCGGCCGCCACCACCATGGCTGCCAGCGAACCTTTCATATCTGCCGCGCCTCGGCCAAACAGCATGCCGTCACGAATGGACGGTTCGAAAGGCGGGCTCATCCAGCGATTGGCATCACCTGGTGGCACGACATCGGTATGGCCGGCAAACGCCAGCGTTTCACCCTGACCGCGCGTTGCCCAGAAGTTCAGCGTATCGCCGATATGCATCTGTTCGACCGTAAAGCCAATCGCTTCGAGACGTGCAATCAGCAGCGCCTGACAACCGGCATCATCCGGGCTAAGGGATGGACGACGAATCAGCTGCTGAGCCAGCTCTATTACCGGACAGAACATGTTATGACTTCTCCTGGATAAAGGTCTGATAATTCTCTTCATTGAAGCCGAGCAGCATAGAGCCGTCTGGTGCACAGAGCAATGGACGTTTAATGATTGACGGCTGTGCCAGCATCAGCGCGGCGGCACTGGCGGCATTGTTGACCGCTTCACGCTCTGCTTCTGGCAGCTTGCGCCAGGTGGTGCCACGGGTGTTCAGCAAGGCTTCATAGCCCAGTTTATCGATAAATGCCTGCAGTTGACTGGCCTCTAAGCCATCCGCGCGATAGTCATGAAAGCGGAACGCTACGCCCTGTTGCTCCAGAAAGCGTCGGGCTTTTTTAATGGTGTCGCAGTTTTTAATGCCATACATAGTAAACGTCATTTGTCAGTACTCTCCGGTACGTCAGTGATTCTTATATTGCCGCTAGAACTTGGGGGCAAGCCTGAGCAGGATTGTAACAATACCGCGTAGCTCCGAGATAGCAGGAAATCTGCATTTGAGGCCATTTCCCGCGTAGTCTATACGTTTGTCATACTTGCGGTCAGGTCATCAATTTTTTGACTATTTGACCATGAGATCACCACTTTCTGGCGCCAACCTTCGTATGTTTAGCGAAGTCTAAATCCAATATATTGTGCCTTAAGTGCCTAAAACTGACTTAAGCGTTGTTTAAAGGGAGTTACGCCTCAGGCTGAGCGCTATTCGTCAGCTATGGAGGAATTAGCGCACATCTGTACGCCGAAAGCGGTTACAGTTTCCTGGGTGATAATCGAAGCGCGAATCGTAAGCCAGATCAGAATAACCTCAGGTCATGGCAATTCCGTCCAGGCGGGCTTTCTTGTTAAAGATGAGGGGGTTGCTGAAATGTGCGTCAGCCAGCAATTTGTGCAAAATGACGGCAGTTATCGGTGAAATCTACAGCAGCAAAGGGTGTAAACGTATTCACCTGATGCATAAAGCGGCGTAGAATTGCCCTCACAATAAGAGAGGGTAGTATGATTGACACCGAAATGGGGAACTGGAAAGAATTCATCGAAGCGATGTTACGTAACAAGTAATTCGCGAAGAGAAAAGCAGGGCACTCCCAACTTGCTGTAATTCTGGCCAAACTAAACGGGGCAGCGATGATTCGCTGCCCCGTTTTCATTTATGCCTTAATCGTGCGGCTTCTCTTTCAGCGGGAAGCGACGTCGCACCAGTACAAAGAACAGTGGCACAAAGAAGATTGCCAGCACCGTGGCGGAGATCATCCCGCCCATCACGCCGGTACCGACCGCGTGCTGGCTGCCGGAGCCTGCGCCACTGCTGATGGCCATCGGCAGTACGCCGAAGATAAACGCCAGGGACGTCATCAAAATCGGGCGCAGACGCTGGCGAGAAGCTTCTAACGTCGATTCAAGCAGCTCACGCCCTTTGCTGTTAATTTCATTGGCAAACTCCACAATCAAAATGGCGTTTTTTGCCGACAAGCCAATCACCGTTAACAAGCCGACCTGGAAGTAAACATCATTTTCCAGCCCGCGCATCCAGGTGGCAACCAACGCACCGACCACACCCAGTGGCACCACCAGCATCACCGAGAACGGAATAGACCAGCTCTCATACAGTGCGGCCAGACACAGGAACACCACCAGCAGCGAAATCGCATACAGCGCCGGGGCCTGAGAACCAGAGAGACGTTCCTGATAAGAGGCACCGGTCCATTGGAAGCCCACGCCAAGCGGCAATTGACCCACCAACTTCTCCATCACATCCATCGCCGTTCCGCTACTCACACCGTTCGCCGCTTCACCGACGATTTCCAGTGAAGAGTAACCATTGTAACGCTCCAGACGCGGTGAACCGGTCTCCCAACGGCTGGTGGCAAAGGCGGAGAAGGGCACCATGGTGCCGCTGCTGTTACGCACATACCATTTATTGACGTCCTCTGGCAGCATGCGGAATTCCGCTGCGGCCTGTACATAGACCTTCTTCACGCGGCCACGATCGAGGAAATCATTGACGTAGGTCGATCCCCAGGCGGTGGTCAGCGTATCGTTAATAGTGTCGAGTGATACGCCAAGCGCCTGTGCTTTACGCTGATCGACATCGATCTGCAACTGCGGGCTGTCATCCAGACCGTTGTGGCGCACGCGTGACAGCGAAGGGTTGCTGTCTGCCAGTTCCAGTAATTTGTCGCGCATCGCCATCAATTGGGTATGACCAATGCCGGCGTGATCCTGCAACTCCATATCGAAACCTGACGAACTGCCCATGCCGGTAATCGCCGGTGGACTGCTGGCGATTACCCGTCCTTCTTTGATCTTGTGGAAGGCTTTGGTGGCGCGATCGATAATCGCAAACGAAGTACGATCGCTGCCTGGGCGCTCTTCCCAATCTTTCAGGCGAACAAAGAGGCGCGCCACGTTCTGACCGTTACCGCCAGGACCGGCACCAATGGTCGAGAACACCGACAGCACGTTATCTTTCTCGGCGGTCATGTAGTAGTTTTCGACTTTCGCCACCACGTTGGAGGTCTGCTGTAAGGTGGCCCCCGCAGGTAACTGCACTTGCGTCAGGAACACACCACGGTCTTCCAGCGGCAGGAACGAGGTCGGCAGGCGAATAAACAGAAATGCCATCACGCCGATGATGCCAAGATAGAGCACCAGCCAGCGTCCCCCCTTCATCAAAATGCGCGCAACACCTCGCTCATAGCGCTCGGCACTGGCGTTGAAGTGACGGTTGAACCAGCCAAAGAAACCGCGGCGACCGTGATGTTCGCCCTGTGGTAGCGGTTTGAGCAGCGTTGAGCAGAGCGCTGGCGTCAGGATCATCGCTACCAACACCGACAGCACCATCGCCGAAACGATGGTGATGGAGAACTGGCGGTAGATCGCGCCCACCGTGCCGCCGAAGAAGGCCATCGGCACAAATACTGCCGACAGCACCAGCGCAATCCCCACCAGCGCGCCCTGGATTTGCCCCATCGATTTCCGCGTCGCGGCGCGCGGGGATAGGCCTTCCTCGCTCATGATGCGCTCGACGTTCTCCACCACCACGATGGCGTCATCCACCAATAGCCCGATGGCGAGCACCATCGCGAACATGGTGAGGGTGTTAATACTGAAACCGCAGGCGTAGAGCACGGCAAAGGTGCCGAGCAGCACCACCGGCACAGCAATGGTGGGGATCAGCGTGGCGCGGAAGTTTTGCAGGAACAGATACATCACGAGGAACACCAGCAGAATCGCTTCCAGCAGGGTCTTCACCACGTCTTTGATCGAGGCTTTAACAAACGGCGTGGTTTCGAACGCCACTTTCGCTTCCAGCCCATGCGGGAAGTAGTGCGACAGCTCTTCCACACGCGCACGCACCAGCTTATCGGTGTTCATCTCGTTGGCACCAGACGCCAGCTTGATGCCCAGACCGGATGCCGGTTGACCATTGTAGCGACTGAGGAAGTCGTATTTTTCGGCACCCATGGCGATATCCGCCACATCGCCGAGCGTCACCACCGACCCGTCCGGGTTGGTTTTCAGCGTGATGGCGCGGAACTGCTCAGGTGTCTGCAACATCGACTGCGCATTTACCGTGGCGTTCAGTGCCTGCTTATCCACTGACGGTAAACCACCGACCTGGCCAACGGCCACTTGGGTGTTTTGTGACTCAATAGCAGTGACCACATCATCGGTGGTGAGTGCATAGGCAATCAGTTTGTTGGGATCGAGCCAGATACGCATCGCATATTGCGAACCGTAGGCGTCAACCTGGCCGACACCATCAATGCGGCTGAGCGGATCCTGAATGTTACTGGCGACATAATCTGCAATATCCTGTTTGTCCATACTTCCGTCGGTAGAGACAAACGCAATCATCAGAATATTGCTGTCACCGGTTTTATTCACCGTGACACCTTGCGATTGTACGGCGGCAGGCAGTTTACGCAGGGCGGTCTGTAATTGGTTCTGAACTTGCTGACGGGCTTCATCCGGATTGGTGCCAGCGGTAAAGGTGAGAGTGATTTGCGCCTGACCGGTATTACTGCTGTTTGAGGACATATACATCATGTTATCGATGCCGGTCATGTTCTGCTCGATAACCTGGGTGACGGTGTTCTCCAGCGTTTCTGCTGACGCACCGGGGTAGTTCGCCGTGATACGCACGTTAGGAGGGGCAAGGTCGGGATACTGCTCAATGGGCAGTGATATGATCGCTAATGTGCCGCACAGGCATAACAAAATAGCCAGAACCCAGGCAAAAATGGGGCGGTCGATAAAAAAATTCGACATGGAACCGACACTCCTCAGCTGCGTATTTTACTTTTATTATGTAAAGCGTGAAGCTCGAATGGCTTCACGCCGGCGGAGTGCAAGGTGCTATCCCCAAAAACTCCTGCTGCTGCTTACTGTACGCGGCGCAAATTAGAGAATCGTGGATAAATTATGGAGAAAGTGTAAATGTCGTGCTGGATTTCTGTGCGCTGCTACACATTGCGACGCTCCAGCCACAGCACGGTGGCAGCCACGCGCGATCGCACATCCAGTTTGCGCAGCAGATTGCGGATGTGCACTTTTACTGTTTCTTCCGAAATATGCAAGGTGGCGGCAATCTCCTTATTGGATAAGCCGCGTGCCACTTCTTGCAGCACATCCATTTCTCGTTCGGTGAGCTGTTTAAACGGATCGGCACTGTGCTGACGTGTGGCCAGATATTCTGCCACTACGTCACTAAACACATTCTCACCCTGGGCGCCACGCATGATTTGCGCCAGCAGCAGTTCCGGTTCGCTGTCCTTGAGCAAATAGCCGTCTGCCCCGGCATCGACCATGGCATAAATATCATTCCGTGCATCAGAGACGGTCAGCACCAAAATACGCGCCGCAATCCCCTCATGGCGCAGCGCTTTGAGTGTATCCAGGCCAGACATGCCTTTCATATTCAGATCGAGCAGAATGACATCCGGTGACTGGCGGCGCGCTTCAGCCAGCGCTTCGGTGCCATTATTCGCTTCGGCCACCACTTCCAGGCGCGGTTCCAGTGCCAGTAGCTGGCGAATGCCGCGACGCATCAGCGGATGATCGTCCACGATCATGATTGTCAGGGAAGGGGGTGCCATAAGTTCTCCAGTCAAAGTCCGTATTGTATTCAAAGTATCGCGCTAAGCCAGCCGATGGGTGGGATGCGGCGGAAAACGCAGGGTGACGCGCGTGCCTTGCGCTTGCGGCGTAATCCTCAGCGTGCCGGAAAGTCGTGCTGCGCGCTCGGTCATAATCGTCAGACCATAGTGGCCTGGGGGTTCTTCCAGGCTGCGAATTCCGCAGCCATCATCATCGATGGTCAGTAGATGATCGGCTGCTGCATCACGCTGATAGTGAATCTGGATATGCTGCGCCTGTGCATGGCGAATGGCATTCAGCAGCGCCTCGCGCGCAATCTGCAACACGTGCACTTGCTGCTGGGCATCCAGGGTTTGCAGGCCCGGTTGATAATCAAATTCGATAACAGCGGAGGACTGTTCCTGAAGCGGGGCGATCATCGCTTGCATGGCCTGCACCAGGTCCGCCTGCTCAATGGTCAGTCGGAAGGTGGTCAGTAGCTCGCGCAGTTGCTGATAGGCTTCGGACAGCGCACTGTCAAAGTCAGCAATGATCGACTGGGCTTGCGGCTGTGTATCATCCACATGGCGGCGCAAGAGTGTCAGTTGGATGCGCAGGAACGAGAGCGACTGCGCCAGAGAATCATGCAGTTCGCGCGCGATGGTCGATCGCTCTTCTATTAATAGCATCTGCTGGACCTGTTTTTGCGTTTGCCAGATCCATAAAGAGCGCGCCAGCATGTTTGCCAGACTCTGCATTAATTCATCCACAGGAGGCGCGCGGCGCGTTTGCCAGCTTAGCTCGCCGATCAACTGGTCTTCCTGCTGCAACGGCAGGCGCTGCCATTCCAGATCGTCTTCCGCCACGCCCGCCTGAAAATCTATCCCATCGTGGTGGATTTTCAATACGGTGAGGGCTTCCCGCCGCTGCACCAGACGCAGCAAGCCCTGGAACAATTCGGGGTTGAGCGGGCTGCTGGTGAGCACCTGTGAACTCTCATACAGCAGCCGCAACGTTCGGTTGGCTTGGGTCAGATCTTCCGTTTTATTCCTTACCGCCAGTTCCAGCAGGCGATAGTGAGAATGCAGCCGTTCAGCCATGGTAGTAAATGCCTGGGCCAGCACACCGAGTTCGCTGGGTTGGGAAATCGGTAGCGGGGGAAAGCTGAAATTGGCCTGTTCAACATACTGGCTGGCGGTGACCAGAGAATCGAGCGGGCGCACCACGTTGCGGCGAATAAAGCGGATGGTCCAGAGCGCCAGCGCCACAATGGCAAGAAAACCAAACAGACTGCAGCCCGCCACCAGATGCATTTTCAGCTCAGCATAATGTTGCACGGCCAACACAAAACGGTCTATCTCACTCACGTAGCTGGCGACCTGCTGCTGATAAACCTGAGCACGCTCGGGGCGCAGCGTCTGTTGCAACATCGGCCAACTGTCACGCAGGTAGCGATAGCGATTCTTCACCTCCACAGGCACCCACGATCGTTCCAGATGCTGCAAGGCAGGGGAATGCAGGCTCTGCTGATAGATCATCATATGCTGGGCTAACTGCTGCGGATCACGTGAGCTATCCCATGCGAGGCGATAAATTTGCATGCGCAATGAACCGGCGACATTCACCGCTTCGGCATCACGCAGGCTGCTGGAGAGTGTGACCAGCGCCAGCCCGGTGGTCAGGAATGACAGCAGCACAATAGCGCTGAGTGCCCGCGCCATGGTGCGGGTAACAGGACGTTTTACAATCACGACAATAACCCTTTTAAGAGAGTGGGATTATAAGGCAGCCGTTGCCCTGCTGCGAGTCTGATATCGTCACATCAGGTTACTTTTAACAGAGAAATCCACTTCTCTTTACCTTTCCCTGGATTGTAAGCACTTAACTGGCGAATTATTGAACGCCTTTACGACCCGCTAATCCTGATTTTCATTTCATCGCTGATAATTTGCTGCGTAATCACTTTTATTAACGGACGACAACAGGAGCAAATCATGAAGACACCCCTTGCCATTCTGACTGCTGCACTGCTTGCCACCGCAAGTTTTACCGCGTTTGCTGCGCAACCTCTCAGTGCTGAACAGGCGCAAAACCTGCAAAGCGCGGGCACCGTTTCGATTAGCGGCGTCAAAGGTTCGTTCGATGATGCAACGCGCCAGCTATCGCAAAAAGCCGAAGAGTCGGGTGCCAGCCATTACCGCGTGATTGGCGTACAAACACCGGGCGATTCCAGCCTGTGGAGCGGCACCGCAGAGATTTACCGTTAGTCCCCCTCGCAATACCTCCCTGTAGCCACCCCTTTACCGGCCATCCCCCTGGCCGGTTTTTTTGTGCACCACGACCAATTCTTACAAATCAACTCGTGCAGGCAAACGGTATTTTTTGCTTCGTTCATGCAGAACGGGTAGGATTCATCGCCGTAATTTCCCGCCTTGCCGCGCGACACCGTTCCGCCGCACCGGTAGGGGGTTTTACCCCATTTCGCACCGCCATACGCAAACGTTTGGTTGCGCGGTGATTGATGGTCAGGACAAACAGGAAAGCTATGAAATCAACTAAAAAAACCGCAGCCGAACAACGCGCTGCGAAAAGACGCTGGCTCAATTCCCACGACACCGGTTACCACAAAGCAATGGGTAACCGTCAGGTACAAATGATCGCCATCGGCGGTGCTATCGGTACCGGCTTGTTCCTTGGTGCAGGCGCTCGCTTGCAGATGGCCGGTCCTGCTTTGGCACTGGTTTATCTGGTGTGCGGTATCTTCTCCTTCTTCATTCTGCGTGCGTTGGGCGAACTGGTATTACACCGTCCTTCAAGTGGCAGCTTTGTCTCATATGCACGTGAATTCCTTGGGGAAAAAGCGTCATACGTGGCGGGCTGGATGTACTTCGTTAACTGGGCGATGACCGGTATCGTGGATATCACGGCCGTCGCGCTCTATATGCATTATTGGGGCGCGTTTGGTGATGTACCGCAATGGGTGTTTGCCCTCGGTGCGTTAGCGATTGTCGGTACCATGAACATGATCGGCGTGAAGTGGTTCGCCGAAATGGAGTTCTGGTTTGCCCTGGTGAAAGTGTTGGCGATCGTGGTGTTCCTGATCGTCGGTGTGGTGTTCCTTGGCAGCGGTAAACCGCTGGATGGCAACACCACCGGCTTCCACCTGATAACCGATAACGGCGGCTTCTTCCCACACGGCTTGCTGCCAGCGCTGGTCTTGGTGCAAGGGGTGGTGTTTGCCTTCGCGTCTATCGAGTTAGTCGGTACAGCGGCGGGAGAGTGTAAAGACCCGAAAACCATGCTGCCAAAAGCCATCAACAGCGTGATCTGGCGTATCGGCCTGTTCTACGTGGGTTCAGTGGTGCTGCTGGTGCTGTTGCTACCGTGGAATGCTTATCAGGCGGGCCAGAGTCCGTTTGTCACCTTCTTCTCGAAGCTGGGCGTGCCTTACATCGGTAGCGTGATGAATATCGTGGTGCTGAGTGCTGCACTGTCGAGCCTCAACTCGGGCCTCTACTCCACCGGCCGTATTCTGCGTTCTATGTCGATGGGCGGTTCTGCACCGCAATTCATGTCGAAGATGAGCAAACAGCAGGTGCCGTTTGCCGGCATTCTGGTCACTATCGCGGTCTATGTGATCGGTGTGGTGCTCAACTACTATGTGCCTTCGCAGGTGTTTGAAATCGTACTGAACGTGGCATCGCTGGGTATCATCTCCTCTTGGGGCTTCATCGTGGTGTGCCAGATGCGTCTGCGCAAAGCGATTAAAGAGGGCAAAGCGGAAGATGTCAGCTTTAAGCTGCCGTGGGCACCGGTGACCTCATGGTTAACGCTGTTGTTCCTGGTGAGCGTGCTGGTGTTAATGGCGTTTGACTACCCGAACGGTACTTACACCATCGCTTCAATCCCATTGATTGCGGTGATTCTGGTGCTGGGTTGGTTTGGCGTACGCAAACGCGTGCATGCTGAAGCCATGAAAGAGCATGACCATCACCATGACGATCAGGATGATGCGGCACCGACGTTGGCGGAAGACCGCTCGCGTTAATCGCAGTCATTCTCATCTCCGGGGGCCATTTGGCCCCCGTTTTTATTCCATCACGCCTTCCCTTGATCCCACTCCGGTATTTACACCTTTCGGGTGATATAGCCCTAACATGCGTCAGGTTATTTTACGCGCCATCTCTCATGGACTCATTGAGGTGAGCGCATGGCGCTATCGTCCCCTGAGCACGCTATTTCTCATGAAAACAGCTGGCATGTCTGTGGTTTGGTCATCCAGGCGCAACCCCACGCTATTGCAGCCGTCAAACAGGCTTTGCTGGCTCTCCCGGACAGCGAAATTGCTGCCGAAGACAACGCCCGTGGCACCTTAGCGGTCACGCTGGGTGCCGCCGATAGCCGCACCTTGCTTAGCCATATTGAATCCACCCGAAATATTCCCCAGGTACTGGCCGTGTCACTGGTTTATCACCAGCAGGACGAAGCGGAACATCGTCACAAGGAAGAAGCATGAAACTCAGTCGTCGTGAATTTATGAAAGCTAATGCCGCCGCCGCAGCGGCCATGGCGGCCGGGCTCACTATTCCCAGCGTGACGAAAGCCGTTACCGCCTTAGCCGCGCCGATTCGTTGGGAAAAAGCCCCTTGCCGTTTCTGCGGCACCGGTTGTGGTGTGCTGGTGGGGACGCAGGATGGCCGTGTCGTTGCCTCGCAGGGTGATCCCCAGGCAGAAGTGAACCGAGGTTTGAACTGCATCAAAGGCTACTTCCTGCCGAAGATCATGTACGGAAAAGATCGTCTGACACAGCCGCTGCTGCGTATGACCGACGGTAAATATGACAAGGAAGGCGAGTTCACGCCGGTAAGCTGGGACCAGGCGTTCGACGTGATGGAGCAGAAGTTTAAAGCCGCGCTGAAAGCCAATGGACCGGAGTCGATCGGTATGTTCGGTTCCGGCCAGTGGACGGTGTGGGAAGGCTATGCGGCGTCAAAGCTGATGAAAGCCGGGTTTCGCACCAACAACCTCGATCCTAATGCGCGTCACTGCATGGCTTCGGCGGTGGTGGGCTTTATGCGCACCTTCGGCATGGATGAACCCATGGGCTGCTACGATGATATCGAAGTGGCGGATGCGTTTGTGCTCTGGGGCTCTAACATGGCCGAGATGCACCCGATTCTTTGGTCACGCCTGACCGCCCGCCGTCTCAGCAACGATAACGTTAAAGTGGCGGTGCTCTCGACTTATCGTCATCGCAGCTTTGAGCTGGCGGATAACGGCATGGTGTTCACGCCACAAAGCGACCTGGCAATCCTCAACTTCATCGCCAACTACATCATTCAGAACAACAAGGTCGATAAAACCTTCCTGCAAAACCACGTGACACTGCGCAAGGGCGTGACGGATATCGGCTATGGTCTGCGTCCCAGCGATCCGCGTCAGGCAGTGGCAAAAAATCCCGACAGTGGTGAGTCGACGCCGATTAGCTTTGATGAGTACGCGAAGTTCGTTTCCGAGTACACAGTAGAAAAAGCCAGCGAAATGAGCGGCGTGGAACACGATCAGCTGATTGCGCTGGCTGAGCTCTATGCCGATCCCAATATCAACGTGGTCTCTTACTGGACCATGGGCTTCAACCAGCACACCCGCGGTGTGTGGGCAAACAACCTCTGCTACAACATCCACCTGCTGACCGGCAAAATTTCGCGCCCCGGCACCGGACCATTTTCGCTTACCGGGCAACCCTCTGCCTGCGGCACGGCGCGCGAAGTTGGTACGTTCTCGCACCGCCTGCCAGCCGATATGGTGGTGAATAATGATAAACATCGAGCAACGGCTGAAAAACTGTGGAAGCTGCCGCAAGGCACGATTCCCGCCAAAATTGGTTTGCACGCTGTGGCGCAAGATCGAGCCCTCAAGGATGGCAAGCTGAATGCATACTGGGTGATGTGTAACAACAACATGCAGGCCGGTCCCAACCTGACCCAGGAGCGTATGCCGGGCTGGCGTGATGCGCGCAATTTTGTCGTGGTCTCCGATCCTTATCCCACCGTGAGTGCGTTATGCGCAGACTTGATTCTGCCAACGGCGATGTGGGTGGAAAAAGAGGGGGCTTACGGCAATGCCGAGCGCCGTACTCAGTTCTGGCATCAGCAGGTGAAAGCGCCGGGTGAGGCGAAATCAGACCTGTGGCAGATGGTGAACTTTGCTAAGCGCTTCCGCGTCACTGAGGTGTGGCCCGAAGCGCTGATCGCCCAGAACCCTGAACTACGCGACAAAACGCTGTTCGATGTGCTCTATGCCAACGGTCAGGTGAACCAGTTCCCGCTCAGTGAAGTGGCTGACGACCAACTGAACGATGAAGCGCGCGAATTTGGCTTTTACATCCAGAAAGGGCTGTTTGAAGAGTACGCCAGCTTTGGACGTGGTCACGGTCACGATCTGGCGCCGTTCGATATGTACCACGAGGCGCGCGGATTGCGTTGGCCGGTGGTCGACGGAAAAGAGACGCGCTGGCGCTACCGCGAAGGTTTCGACAGCTACGTCAAAGCCGGTGAAGGGGTGCGTTTCTACGGCAAGCCCGATGGCAAAGCCACGATCTTCGCACTGCCTTATGAACCACCTGCCGAAGCGCCGGATGCGGAGTACGACATGTGGTTCTGCACTGGTCGTGTGCTGGAACACTGGCACACCGGCACCATGACGCGCCGCGTCCCCGAGTTGCATCGTGCCGTGCCGCAGGCGCTGCTCTATATCCATCCTCTTGATGCCAAAGGACGTGGTTTCCGCCGCGGTGAAAAGGTGCGCGTGGTGTCACGACGAGGCGAAACCGTGGCCACTGTTGAAACGCGCGGACGCAATCAGCCGCCACAAGGGCTGGTATTTATG
>NZ_BBOC01000105.1:0-14346 GCF_001485335.1 Type-D symbiont of Plautia stali
GCTTGAGGTGCAACTGTGTCGAAAGTCTTGACGATAGACTATGGATTTAAAACCGTGGAACTCATGTACAAGGAAACGGACTTGTTGCAACATCATGCGCACAGGCTGCAGGAAAGTCCGTTTAATCCTGCCGTTATTCGGCTCAGCCTCCGACTGCTGACGCGCAGCTGTTTCTCCTCATCACAGATCTAGTAATTTAACGCCCCCGCTTTGGTTACAGGTGTATCTGGCTGCTTCTTCGGCGTGAAGGCATTTTCGTTAACTCATTTCCTAATCTTAATACGCTTTAAGCCCTCTTATTTACTGATTGATTTCGATGAAACCTTTGTTGGACTTGATATTTTCAGAAGAACACAAGCATCTTCTTATTAGACCCCTACGGTAACAAAATCCGAATTGTAAACGTCGAGATACACCCTGCCTTTATAGCTAATAACCACAACGGCACTGATTCAGGGCTGGCAATATGATAGAATCAACTCAGACGCAGGAATAGATAGAAAGAGATTGCTGCACATTGGCCAGAAAATTGAGGCTATTCATTGTAAGTGATTTTAAATAAATATATTTTAGGTGGGAATGATTCGCAGCAGAGATTAGCGTCAGATAACCATAATCAAATCAGAGTAAGTTCTTCATTCACTTCAATTCCCTGACTCGCTTTGCAGGGTAAAGTCTTACGGAAATCACATAGGAATGGAGCCGATTTCTTGCAAAATGTTGTAGCTTAAACAGATTACAACGAAGACTATAAAACCCCATCTGCTCCGGATATTGATTATTCAACAATCATGTTTAGCGCATCTGTGCCCGGATGCACCGAACCTGACCTGGTCGATGGATTTTGTCATGGATGCAGTTGCCAAGGCCGTCGAATTAATTACCTTACCTGCTTGGATGATTTCACGAAAGAGAGTCAGAGGATCACAATCGCCTACGGTATTACAGGTGTTCAGGTCAAGCGTCATCTGAATATCATCGTGCTCTTTCCTGGATGCCGGTAACGTTAAGGACTGATCAGAATTTGGAATTTTTATGCTGTACGCTTGAGCAACAGGTCTTTGAGCATAGTATCGAGTTGAGATCTGTCCAGCCGAGTAAGCCTACGCAGGACGGATTTATTGAGAGCTGACGGCCGCTTTCGGAATGAATTCCTGAATGATATCTGGTGCAGAGATATTCCTGATGGCCGGAAAATCATCTATGACTAGTCACAGCACTATAACGAGTGAAAGCTCATTCATCGTCAAATTAACAGACTTAGTTTTAATTTGCAGCAGGAAGGAGAAAAGTAAAATTAGAAGGTAAATAAATCGACATTATTTATTTTTCGTAGTATTTAATACAGGGGGTGTGTCAGGGCGAATAACGTTTTGTTTTGGTTAATAATAAAAACTCGGTTAGGGGCGCGGGGGGGGTAATTTTAAAAGAAGATCTGTTTTATAAATAAGGTGATTTTGAAATTTTACCCTGATTTTTATCGTCCGGCGAAATATAAATGCAAAATACATGAAGACTAATGTTTTTTATCGATCGCTACAGAAAAGATGGTAAACTTATCTATATGCTATTAGATTTTTAGGTATGTCAATGATTAGTAAGAATAAAATAGGTAGGCCTAAGTTAATGTCAAATGAGAAACTGGCTGAGGCTTTGTTCCAAGTTTTCGCATTCAAGGGCTATGCATCTACTTCCATATCTGATCTTACCCAAGCAACAGGGATGAAACCCGCGTCACTTTATTTAGCTTTCAGTAACAAGGAAGGCATGTATGAGGCTGCGCTCAATTATTATAAACAAAACTGGCTCAGTGGATTGAAGCAGGTGATTGAAGATAAATCGGTAAGTTTTGAACAGAGAATACGAAAATTTCTTGATGAAGCTTTTACGCTTTTCAGCTGTAACGAAACTCCATTGGGTTGCATGATGATTTTTTCGTCACTCGCTTTTCATTCTGACGATAATAAAATCTCATGCCAGCTACGCGATGAGCGCCTGGCATTTGTTAAGTGGTTAGAATTTGAAGCCAGCATTGCAAAAGCATCTGGACAATTACCCGGAGACATTACCCCAAAGGAGTTCGCAGGCTTTATTATTACATTAGAGCGCGGACTAGCATTGTCCGCGTTAGACCGACCAGACCCTGAAATGATCAGGTCGATGATTGACAAAGTGTTATCACCATTATTCTTTCAGAAAGTAACAGATAAATGAATGCTATAAAATTAATTTATGTTGAATTTTTATTTAAATTCTTATCAAATTTAAAATGATTTTTGTTAAGAATATTTGATTTTTTTAAGAGACTATTTCCTCAAGGGCTAAAATTCTCACCGTGGCGATAACCTACAGTATTTCAATGAAATAGGAACCGCCCCGGCCTTTTCTGACTACAGATTCTTCGTAAAGCTGCTGATTATAAGTTGGATGTGCTGCCCGCTGGCAGCAAAGCCCTCTGCTATCGTCAGTTCGCTCATAAATATAGATCAAACTGCAGAAACGAGGATGTCAGACGAACACGACGAACAGATGGTCCCCACTTACTGTGAGACATATCAGATAATCGGAACTAACTGTCTAAGCCCGCAAGGTCTGGGTCAGTAGACTCCTCGAGAACAATTGGTCCGGAAGCCAGCAACACCCAAGAGACTTACCAATGAAATGAATTCTGTAATTTTTCCCCTGATTTTCTCTTGAACAGCAGTGGCGCTAAACGGATAAAGTAAAAAGGCATAGCTTAATCGGAAGCTGTATCCGCAGGTTTATTTAAGGGCTGCGGATGTCATAAAATGCTGCATTTCAGGGCCACATTTTTCTGTGGTCCGTCATAAAGGACGCGGCTTATGGATAACGACAACCTGAACGTCAGTCACCTCGCCTGGTGCGGACTGATTGCGCTGAACACCGCCCGGCAGGACGGGATTGTAACCTCGCCCGCGCAGGACAACCTGTTTCTGACCCGCTGGCTTGCCAGCGCCGAAAAGCAGCGAAGGTTTCCCCGATCGCTCGCTAGCGACATCAGCTGGCTGCTGAAAGAAGGGCGGGAAAAGGGCCTGCGCGCCGACCTGCCAGGCAAGCTCGATTACCTGTGGCGCGCCGGCAACGGTGACCTGCAGGCGCAGAACGACCTGTTCCGGCTGCAGCACGCCCTGCACGCGGTAAAGCTCACCGGCTGGATATATATGGTGCTGGCAGAGAGCGAGTGGAGCGGTCGCCGGCAGCTGCGCCTGAGCCCGTCCGTATCTGGCATCTACCTGAACCGTAACGCACTCGACGCCGGCTTTGACGAACGGGGCCGTCAGCGCATTCCCCTGCCCGCGCGCATCACCGGTGAGCTGCCCGCACTCGATAAGCTGCTGCAGCGCTCGGGGTGGCGCCGGGAAGCGGCCGGGGGGGCTGATGAGCATCTGCACCACCTGCTTGCGGACGGATTCAGCGCAGCGTGAAGCCATGACCTGAATGGTGACGGACGTGACAGGCTACAGTGAATCTCCGCGCCGGCTCAGGTTTCAGGGCGGGCGTCCGATAACACCCGCTTAAGCAGAATAATAAATCGTTTGTTTTCATTCCCTGAACGGGGCACTGCCCGGCGGCACCCCACTTTTTTAGCGGCCACCTGAGCGATGGCCCTGACAGAATATACATCATGAACACGCATGAATTGACGTCTCAGCTGTTTCGCAGCGCGGGCTACGATCCGACCACCGGCGTGCTGGAGCTGGAGTATCGGAACGGCGCGTGCCGGCGCTGGCTAGCGGTGCCGGCAAAGGTGTATCAGGCGTTCTGCGCTGCCGCGGACTGTGACGCATTTTTCAGGAGCAGCATCGAGGGCCGCTATATTTCTCTCCGGGGCAGTCTCAGCCTGCGGCGCGGCGTCTGATGCCATCATCTGCGCGTACGACTCATAGTCTTCTGCAGCCGCGAGCGGCGCACCGGTGCGCGACGTTCAGGCGCACTCGGTAGCCGCAGCGCCGCTCGCGGGGCGCTTGGGTCAAGGTCTCCTGCACCTACGCTCAGAACGTACTGCCCGTGTGTCGCGTCACAAGGTAGCCTGTTTTATTCATGATTTTCCGGGCGTTGTTTTCATTCCAGCCGCGAATAAGCAAAAAGGCGCCGCGAATATCGCCGCGTGACGTCATGATATTTTATTAGTGAAACGTATTCATATTCTGCTCTCCCTGATTCAATTAGCTGGGCATCATCACGGCCCTGCAACTGGCCAACAGCAACGTCAGCATGATACGAAATAATTTTGCCGTCATCACCGAGTGTACCGTTCTGGAGCTGAACGGCGAGTTCTGCCTAGCGCTTGGGGATGCGCCGCCGCCGAAGCAGCAGATAGTCAACTCGCGCTCGTTCGGGCAGCGCGTCACGAATCTGAAGGAGATACATCAGGCAATAGTGCTTTACGCCACGTGCGCAGCAGAGAAGCTTAGTGAGCAGGACTCACGCTGCCCCTACATTAGTGTCTCAATCGCTACGCGCCGGTACGGCAATAAGCCGTAGTACTCGAATACGGCATTGTGCATCTGTGACTATCCGACGAACAACACGCTGGACATTATTCACGCTGCGCTGCCGGAACTGAGTACCATCTGGCGGGACGGCTACTGTTACGCGAAAGCCGGCGTCATGCTGGGTGACTTTTATCAGTCTGGCGTGGCTCAGTTTGACATGTTCAGCGAGCAGCAGCTGCACGCCAACGCGGACGCACTGATGGCGGCGCCGGACGGCATTACCGCTCAGGCCAGGGAAAGGGTTTGCGGGTCAAGGTTCCCAAGACAGCTGCTGGCAGATGAAGCGTGAAATACTCTCCCCCCTTACACCACACGGCTGCGGGATATTCCTGTGGTCAGAGGCAAATCATGATTCAAGTACTACCTGAGGCAGGAGGAAGGACGGTTTCAGTGGTTATTTCTAAAAACCGTCCGCTCATTGAAGCTAGGTAGGATAAAGCCCGGGATAACGTTGCCGCAAAACGATTCTCTTTGAATCAGCGCTCAAGAGCCTGTCCGTCAGGTGTTACAAAACGCTGACGAGCATTACCATTCCATTCATCCCTAGACGCGCGCATCAGTGACGGATATGCTCAAGATCCTGTTCGTTGAGGCCCGTCAGGTTCATTACGGTCTGATTATCAAGTCCCCTGATCAGCATAGCCCGCGCAATCTTCAGGGTAGCCTCACGTTCACCTTCAGCGCGGCCCAGCGTCAGGCCCTTTTCCAGGCCTTTCTGCTCCAGCTGCTGTGCGATAGTCATCAGTTCATCCTCATGCTGCGGCACTCTCTGCGCCAGGTTGCGTACGAAGGCTTCGGCGTCGTCAGTCTCGCCCGCTTGTACGATGTAGTTTATCAGTGAAACCAGCTGCTGTCCCGTCAAGTGACCAGTCAGCAGAGTGGCGACTAGCCGGTCCAGCAGGTCGGATAAATCGCGCCGGTGTATGTGCTTCTGCAGTAGGGTCAGCGCGGCCATGCTGCGGTGGTGCATGATCTCTTCGTCGGGGATCACCGTAACGTCGACTAGCGGAAAAGGTCCTCCGTATAAGTGGCCTGCAAGCGCCGGATCGTCAAACTCCTGCAGCCAGTTCGTAGAGTACGGATACGGGCTACGCTTCCCGGTGTAGAAAAGAACCGGAATGACCAGCGGCAGTTTTTTATGTCCGGCGTCGAGATGGCGCTGCATAGCGGCCACGGCGTAGCGCATCAGGCGGAACGACATGTGGCGGTCGGGCGTCGACTGGTGCTCGATCAGCACGTGTATGTAGCCGTCACCGGCTGCGGTCTTCAGGCTGTAGAGCACGTCGCTGTAGTAGGCGCGCAGGCTTTCCTCCACGAAGCTGCCGGATTCCAGCTTCAGGGTGCTGAGATCGCAGGCTGCGCGCAGCTCTGCCGGCAGGTGCAGCTCGATAAATTCACGGGCCGTTTCCGGGTGTGTAAGGAAGGCCTTGAACGCGGCGTCGTGGGGCACCTGCGTGGTTTTCTTCATAATCAGGTTCTCAGGCCGCGGTGCCTTTCGGCGCGTCGCGGACTTCACTCAGCATATAAGGTAGCTTAGAAGCATCTGACGCCCAGCGATCGGGCAGGTTGCCCTGCAGGAGTTCCGGCAGCCAGTCGGCCTGCGCGAGCGCTGAATTACGGGCATAGTAGCAGGGGTGCAGGCCGGTGTCGTCGCTGTTTTCAGCGCGATCAAAACTGTCCGCTTTGGATGAATGCGGCGGGCCTTGAAGAACTGCAGGAACCGCTTCAGATTACCCGTGCTGCCTGCCACCGGCGGTCAGGTGCCCGCGTCCGTCACCCCGGCCCATACCGGGACTGACATCACGGCGCTACCGGAAGGTGAATACCCGGGCCCGCAAGACTTATCTACTGGTAGCCGGCCGCCGCCAGCACCGGCGTCGAGCCCGTGTACGTCATGTTCATCAGCCCCTGCGATTTGCCGGGCACGGTAAGTGGTGAAGGTCAGAGCATGGTCGCGCCCGTTCTGAAACAGCTTGCTGACAAGCTTCGGGGGCGTGAGTTTGCCAACTTTGATGCTTTTCGCCGTGCATTATGGACAGAGGTCGGAAAAGAGCCTAAGTTGCTTGAACAATTTAAGTTAAACAACAGGAAAAAATTAATAAAAAGGTAACTCACCTTTCCCTATTCCATCTGAACAAGTTAGCGGTCGAATTCGTTTTGAGTTACATCATGACAAAGCTATTAAAGATAACGGTGCTGTATATGACATTGATAATATTCGTTTAACCACCCCAATACTCCATATCGAAGTTTATAAAGGAGAAAGTAAGATGTCTAAAAATTCTATTTCAGAATATACGGAAACTTAATTATTAGGTTTTCTAAAAAATTTTGATGCTAATTACAAAACGGAAGCAGAACATACTCAAGCCGTTCTTGAATTTGATCGCTTAACTGAACACCCAGACCGTAACGGCCTTATTTAACACCCTAAAAAATAACCAAGATGATAGCCTAGAGGGTATCGTCAAAGAATGGCGATCGGCCAATGGCAAGCCCGGCTTTAAAAGCTGAATCGCCCTGAACGAATCAGGTTGTCCGCGGGCTGCTGCGAGCGGCATTTTTTCTTACCTGTTTTTATTTATCATTAGACGAATAAATAAAAACAGGTAAGAAATGGGCCACAGGATAAAAGAGGGCACTGTTGCAAAGATCTCAGCGTTAGTAAACTTTCTTCCTATTTTTACCAGTGACTCTCGCCATGAACGTATTTAAAGGCAGGCATTTTCAGCGCGAGATCCTCCTCCGGACAGTACGCTTATACCGCAAATATGCCATCATCTATCGTGAACTGCAGGAAATGCTGACCGAACGCAGCGTGAATGTTGCTCACACCACGTTTTACCGCTGGGTTCAGCGATATGCGCCGGAAATGGAGAAGCGACTGCGCTGGTACTGGCGTCAGCCTTCTGGCTTCTGTTCCTGGCATCTGGATGAAACTTATATCAAAATGAATGTCCGATGGGTTTATCTGTAGCGTGCCGCCGACAGCAGGCGGCGCACTATCGATTTTTTACCTTTCCCCGCGCCGCAATACGAAGGCCGCGTACCGGTTTCTGAGAAAGATTTAAACAACGTAAAACGGTGTCAGATCCCGCGCATTATCAATACGGACAAAGCGCCGCCATACGCCCGGGCACTGGCGTTACTGAAACGTAAAGGGAAATGCCCGCCGGAGGTGGAGCACCGGCAGATCAAATACCGGAACAACGTTACCGAATGCGATCATGGCAAGCTGATACGGATAATCAGCGCCACGCTGGAATTTAAATCGATGAAGACAGTTTACGCTACGATAAAAGGGATTGAAGTGATGCGAGCGCTACAAAAAGTTCAGACCGAACCACTTTATTTTGGACATCCCAGGCGAGATGCGCCTGGTGAGCAGAGTCTTTGAAAGACAGAGCTTTTCAATACCCCCAAAGGCCACATCATCACAAAGTTTGCAACAGTGCCTTTATTTAGATCCGGCGTCGCTGTGTGAAATCTGATGAAATGTCAGGGGTAAACCCAGCCAGAATTCACACAGCGATGTCAAAGGAGAAAGAGCGTACATGGCGCCACCGGTTTTACACGGCTTGCCAGCCACGCAGTCCCCGCTGCCCGCCGACGGCGCTGCGCGCGTGAGCTTCAGCTTATACCGAACTGCGCCGCTACCTGCTGGCGCCCGAGGTGGCCGGCCTGCTACATCACATAGCCGGCTGAACCAGCACGCGTTCATCAACACCCTGTGGAACACCGGTACCCGCCTAAACGAGGCGCAGGCGTGACTTCCGTTTAAACGAAGCCATTCCGCACGTGGTGATCCGCACCACAAAGCAGCTTCGGTCGGGAAGCGGCCGGCCGAAAAAGGGCACGAGTCCTAACCGTGTAGTGCCGCTCTCCGATCCGGCCTGCGTTGACGAGATGAGGCGACTTTTCGCAAGCGTAAAAGAGGTGTTTGAGACGGACGGTGAGCATGTCGAGCGCTGCGCCCTGCCCGTCTGGACCGTGCCCGATCGAACGATGAGAAACTGGCTGACCCGCGCCACCGACGCAACAGCCTGCGCCGGCGTCAGGCTGAGCATCGACGTCTCTCCCCACACGTTCCGTCACAGCTTCGCGATGCACATGCTTTATCGCCACGTTCAGCCGAAGGTGCTGCAGTCGCTGCTGGGGCACGAAAAATTTGAGCCGACCGAGATTTACACCAAGGTTTTCGCGCTGGAAGTGGCCGCTAGCCAACAGATTCGGTTCAGCCTCGATACTGATGCACCATTGCAGCTGCTGGGCGGATCGTCAACGAAATAGAAAAGGGAAGCACTATGTCTACGTTGGTTGGGGCCGAAATTGATGGGCTGAGCGTTGAAGACTACCAGAATCATCACAGTACCTGGGTTTTTAAGCGAAGTGACAGAGTCAGAGAACACTGTGAACGGGATGAGAACGGCAGGCTGCCTGATGGCGCTTTTATTGGCTTTCGTGCGTCAGCAGCGGCCATCCGGCGTCGCATGGCTCTGGTGGGATTTTGATTTAGCCGCCGGCGAAAAGCATTTTAAAAAATCCTTAAGCATACTGCTGCAGGAAGCTAAATTGGCGCTTCAGAAATATCAACACCCCTCCTATTACACGGATGAAAACCCCTATCTGGCCTCGCGAGTAAGAGAAGCGGTTTATGCTTATCCGCGTTTAATCCACGCAGTTGAAGGGAAGAGCCTGGCAGACTGGATTTCGGCATTTCCCCTTGCTCTGAAGACAGAAACTGATGCGGCCCCGATTTTCTTCCCTTTGGCGTTCGCTGGGTTGAGGCGAGTCCCGTGCCGCTTGTAAATGGCATGCTTAGCGGCATACCAATAGATCGCGAGTGCCCCTGCACTCATCTGCTTAATTTCCCTTGCACTGACGGCTGGTACTTTGAAGCTGCCTACCTGGCGAGTTGTCCTGACGAAGCTGTCTGCGAACTTAATATTGCTCCGCTCATTCAGAGTGGCTACGAGGAGGACTTTCAGGACCTGGATGATATTCAGCGTCATGAAACGGAACCGCACATCTTCAGTAGGCTAAAGCTTGAGTACTGTTCTTAATCAAGCACTGCAGTTCCTGCCCACAGCAGCATGGTTGGATGCCTTTTCTGCTACGGCCATCCTGACAAAGGGGATTTATAAAATTACTGACAGATTTTATGCCATTAGTACTGATAGTCAGATTTCGCATGCGAAATCTGGAAACTTAGAGAATCAATATTGATTCTCTAATCATCACTTGGCATAATCATTCTGTTACCGGAGAGCCGGATAACATTGCGGCGACACGCCAGACTCAATGGAGCATATTTTCTTCGATTACGAAGTACTCCAGTCAGCGACGAGCCATCACAAACATTTCGCATGCGAAATCTTGAGGATGTAGCTATGGGCACTAAAACAGGTATTGTAATCATTGTCGGCAATCAGAAAGGGGGAGTGGTTAAGTCGCAGTCCACCAATGAACTGACGTATAACCTGCAGGTGATGGGAAAAAAAACCTGCATGATCGACTTTGATACCACTTCTGGCCTTACTGAGAGAACCTTTCCTGATACGCTTCCTTTGTCCATTGATAAAGACCCGCTTGGAAACACATTCTCACCGGGCGAGGCTAACGCTTATCAGCTATTTTTCCCGGACACTGACGTCATACCTCATGAACTTCCAGATGGCCGTCATATCATCGGCTCGACGAACGAACTTCATGAGATTAACTACCGTCCGCAGGACTGTATTTTCGATTTCAAAGAGCGTATTTCTCAGCTGCGCCAGAACTATGACTACATTTTTATCGACTCTGCGCCGGAATATAACAACCTGTTGATTGCCTCTCACCTTGTCGCTGACTATCTGCTGATACCAACCCTGCTGGAAAAGTCGTCCAGGATTGGCGTGGGTAAGCAACTTTCATACATGCAGCGCATCCGTAAAAATTACAACCCAGAGCTCAAATATCTGGGGACCTATATCACCCAGACGAACGTGCAAAACTACAATCAGCCGCTGCTTGAGGGTTATCTGACCGCGGTGGAAACGGAAAACCTTCAGAGGCTGTTCGATATTCTGGCTGAAAAAAACTACGGTCCTGAAACGGTGCTGGCGTACATATCTTGGGTTAAGAATCAGGCCAAAGAGGCCATTGAACTTGGACTCACCATGAAAGAATATGCGCCAGCCAGCAAGCCGGCGCTGCAGTATCAGGAACTGACCAGCAGGATCATCGCGCTGACACAGGAAGGTCAATGATGGCAGGAAGCAAATTTCAGAAGCGACTGAACGCGCTTAAAATGTCCAGCACCTCAGTGAACCTTGTTCCTGAAGTAGCAGCCAGCGTAGCTGTTCGTGATACTCCAGCTCCGGTTGGGAGCCCTGAGGCATCCCGAATTCGTTCGGAGATTGCTCGTCCCGGTCTTGAGCCAGAAGGGCAGATTGTCCGCGTCAGGGCGGATGAAATCTATGAAGTAGATCAGGTCCGTCCTGAAGATGATTTTGATGAAGAAGTTATCGCCGGCATGGTCGATTCTTTCACCGAGTTCGGCAACCTGACCCCTCCACGTTGTTTTCCGAAGGACAGAGACGGGTACCGGGTCTGGTTTGGTGCCACGCGCGTGCGATCGATGAAAAAGCGCGGTGATGAGTTCATTGATATCTATGTGGGCCGGCCACCAAAGGATGAGAAGCAACGCATTATGGGGCAGCTGATTGAAAACCTTCAGCAGTCGGGGCTCAAACCACTGGCCACGGCGGTTGCATTTGAAACACTAAAAACGGAATTCAATATGACAGGCGAGGAAATTGCCAGATCGTTAGGCAAACCCACGGCCTTTGTCAGCAAACACATGCGCATTGGGTCTGCGCCGGAGAAGATTAAGGCTCTGCTCAAAAATAAATCTGTTTCTGACGTCGACCTGGCGTATACGCTGATACAGATTGACAGCCTAGATACTGATGCAGCCGACCGTCTTATTGAAAAACATACGGCTGGAAAGCTCCTGACACGCGCGCTGGTAAAAAAAGAACTCGATCAACTAAAAGGACGGGAAAAGAAGTCTGCCGCGCCTAATATTTCGCATGCGAAATCTGACAATTATAAAGATAAGCTGCAAGGTAATGATCCTGAATATGATTCTTTTAAGCAGCCAGGTACGCCAGTCATGGATAGCGCCGTTACCCCACCGTCCTCATCACAACTGTTTCCGATTGTTATGCTCAATGACACAGAGTGTGCAGTAATGCTTGATAAGAAACCTGATGAATTCGGTTGGATATGGGTTAAAGCCCCGGAGGGGGAGCGTTACGTAAAAGCCTGCGATGTTCGGCTCATAGGGCTGAGGTCGGAATAATGGCGCCAAAGCATTTGACTCCATTTGCAGTTTTATCTGGCCAGTTCCGAGGGAGTGTTGTGCGCAGATGGGTTATCGGTGAGCAGAGAAGTGCGGTTGATGCTGCGCAGGTTCTTACTGACCACGCGCGTCGGCTTAACTTAGTTTCTCGCGAGATACCTGTACCCGGTTCCGCTCTGTCTGAGTGGAATAAACGCAAGCAGCCGCCCTTATGGGCGGCATTAGCTGCATTTGACCTGATAATAAAACGGGGCTGGCGTCCTGAAACTCATGAGGACTGGGCAGGCTTTGCATCGCTGTTATGCAAGCTCACACCTGGTGTGGAGCTGGAGAACCTTGGTGCATATTTGCCCGAAGGTATAGATCCTCAGACTGCCTCAGGCTGGATTGCTGCAGCCATTGAGGAGGATCACCATTATCGTGCCCGGAAGAAACTGGCAGCTAAAGACGATGACTTTCACTGAACTCAATGATGTGCTGGGCCTGACTGGCAGGCGATCGCTGGCATCCCTGCTTGTATTTACTCTGGCCGATGCGCTGGATAATAACCTACGAGGTATCAACCTTGACGATTTTGAAGCGCAGAGCGGCTATTTCAGAACTAACATCCGGGCTGTTGCCTCCACGCTTCGTGAACATGGTGTAATCGATATTTATTATTACGACGTGAATAGTGACGATGGGGCATGCCTGCTGAGTCCGCAATCTCCCCGCGGACGATGGTCGAAACATCATTACAGGTTGGCAGACTCAGTCAAAACACTTCTCAAAAGAAGCCAGTGATTTCGCATACGAAATCACATATAGATACCGACAGGAGTTTTTACCCAGCTCTGCCATCTAATCTTGAGAGCAACATCTTATATTTAAGAGAGCTGACATAGTCATACACTTACGACGCTGTGTAGCCCCCAGTAACTTATATATCGTCACGCTGTCTATTCTGTTGAGGCATTTCATTATTCGCTCTATAGAACTGGGTCGTTATGGAAGACAAATGACCGATATAACAGAAGACTGATTGATGTCGTCAAATGCACTCTTTATCAGGCGACATTAACTGTATCCAATTGACCGATGCGTTCTTCCGCCGGCGTTTAAACGGGCAATTCTAGTTTCTTGGTCGCATAGCAACGGTAGAAATAATAATTCCGATCTTCCTCGCCATGTCACTGGACATTATTTCCGAATATGCTCTTTCGTCCCGGTGAAAAAGCACGTTTTGCTGTTGGTAACGGTGGGGCTGGGTACAGCGGGAGACGAAAGAACACTACATGTTGTGTGCCGTTCAGTTGCCGAAGACACGACATGTTGATTATCCACAGAATCAGGGGATAAGGGTGTGGATAATGGACAGAATTGGCTGTCTGTCCAAGGCGCCGCTGAGATTAGCAGTCTGTGGGGGCTGACAATAGTATGTTATTGACGGCGGCGTCAATTTAGCGTAGTTTTTAAAGCAAGTACACCCGCCACGCCTAGTCTTTCGAGATGCGCATTATGGCGGTTTTTTTTTGCCTCATTCCCTCAGGAAAGGATGCAATGCCCGCTCAACCCCAAAACAGACCCCGGCTATACCAGAAATCTACACAATCCATTCCGGATCTTATAGCTAAACTTCTACTACGTGGACTTATCATTAATGATATGTCTGCGGCAGCAACCGCGCTTACCTTTATTGGCTACTTTAGTTTACGTGGCTATTGTCTTCCATATTATCAAATGACTCAGGAAAGGAAATCAAAGCCACTAGAACCAAAAATTTTTATTCCTGGAACAACGCTAGAGGATGTCATATCACTGTATGAGTTTGACAGAAAGTTAAGGTTAATAGTACTTGAACAAATCCCGAAAGTAGAAATTGGATTGCGAACTTGTCTGTCTGAATACATGAGCGAAAAATATGGCTCTCATTGGTTTATGAATCTCACAGCCATGAGTAGAGAGTATGATTACGAGGGGTTTTCAGGTCAGGTTAGGTGTGCCAAGGAAGTATTCATAGACCATTACAAAGAAAAATATGAACATCCAGTTCATCCTCCCTCATGGATGATAACCGAAACTTTAAGCTTTGGTGCTTGATCGCGTATGTATAAAAATCTACATCATTTCGACCAGAAACAAGTTGCTGCTAAGTTTAATATTCAAAAGTCTGATGTTATGGTTTCCTGGTTTTATACTTTATGCCATTTTCGTAATTTGTCAGCGCACCATAATCGAATTTGGAACCGGTCGTTTAAAGCTTCGCCTCCGGCAAAATTGAATAGTCTTTCCCATCATATGACCAACCCACAGACTTTATACAGTCGTATTGTCGTTCTGAAATATCTTTCAGACCAGGTGTCGTGGTCAGATGGACTTAAGCAACAAATTCATGAAATTATGCTCACTAAACCTAACAGTGTCACATTTGAAAAAATGGGATTTTGGAGTGACCCCGAGCCTATAGACAAATCTTCCCTATATTTTGAGCATAGCAACTGT
>NZ_BBOC01000106.1:0-14183 GCF_001485335.1 Type-D symbiont of Plautia stali
GGGAAATTATCAGCGCCACCGCCAACCACAGAAAGGCCACGGTGTTGCCGACTTCATCGCGCGGTAGTTCGGCCAGTTGCTCACGCGTTAACGTATCATTGTTATCACGTTCCGCGCGGCGGGCGATGCGAATCGCAATCACCAAATAGCCCAGCGCGATCAGCAGCAGTGCTGCCCCATCCAGTCGACTAAGATGATTATCAAACAACATAATGCCGCTCAGCAGTGAGACCAGCAGCATTAAGGGGAGTTCGCGGCGAATCAGATTGGAATGCACCGTCAAAGGGTGCAAAAGCGCCGCACCGCCGAGTATTAACAGGATATTGGTGATATTCGAGCCGAGGGCAGTGCCCACCGCTAAGTCCATCTGACCGTGTTGTGCCGCCGAGAAGGAGACGATCAATTCGGGTAACGATGTGCCAATGCTCACGACCGTCATGCCGATGATTAACGGTGGGATGCCGAAGGATCGACACAGGATCGCGGCACTGAATACCAGACGGTCAGCGCCGTAAGCCAGTAAAATCAATCCAATAAACAGCAGGGCAGTGGCTACGAACATGAAAAATCCTTGATGGATATGTGTGTCGGCAAACCTTGTCCGACAGGTAAAAACATTGCGCGCGCGGAAACAGGCGCTGATTTTGACTGTCTGAGAGGCAAAAGTAAATTTTAAGGCCGTTTTCGCCACACCTAACGGGTAAGTTTCTGTAAAACTATCGTGCATTGTGGCCTACCAGGCTACCATCCACGACTTTGATAACGCCCGATCCGCATAAAGAGGTAATGATGGTCCAGCAGCAAACGAATCTGGTTGAGGTTCGTGGCGTCAGCTTTACGCGCGGCGATCGTGTCATCTTCGACGACATCTCGCTCACGGTACCCGCAGGTAAAGTGACTGCGATTATGGGTCCGTCCGGCATTGGTAAAACCACGCTGTTGCGTCTGATTGGCGGGCAGTTGCAGCCGGACAAAGGTGAGATCTGGTTCCGCGATCAGAACATCCCGACGCTTTCCCGCACGAAATTGTATGAAGTGCGTAAAAAGATGAGCATGTTGTTTCAGTCGGGGGCACTTTTCACCGATCTCAACGTCTTTGATAACGTCGCCTGGCCGCTGCGTGAGCACACGCAGTTACCTCCTGAATTACTGCACAGTACGGTAATGATGAAGCTTGAGGCGGTGGGCCTGCGTGGCGCAGCCAAATTAATGCCCGCTGAGCTGTCAGGCGGTATGGCACGGCGTGCGGCGTTAGCGCGATCCATCGCACTGGAACCGGATCTCATCATGTTCGATGAGCCCTTTGTGGGTCAGGATCCGATCACCATGGGCGTACTGGTTAAACTGATCGATGAGTTGAATCATGCGTTAGGCGTGACCTGCATCGTGGTTTCACACGACGTGCCAGAGGTCTTGAGCATTGCCGATCATGCCTATATTGTTGCCGGGCAAAAAATTATTGCCCAGGGCAGTGCGCCGGAACTTCGGGAAAATGCCGATCCGCGCGTGCGCCAGTTTATTGAGGGTCATGCGGATGGCCCAGTGCCATTCCGCTTCGCTGCCGGGGATTACCTCAGCGATCTGACCCGCGCAGGGAGAACCTAAACTGATGTTGCTAAAGGCGCTGGCGTCACTCGGACGACAGGGAATTAACATTTGTGCGGCGTTTGGCCGTGCAGGCTTGATGCTGTTTCATGCGCTGGTGGGGAAACCGGCTTTTCGTCGGCACGCGCCATTACTGGTGAAACAGTTGTACAGCGTCGGCGTGCTCTCACTGCTGATCATTGTGGTTTCCGGCTTGTTTATTGGCATGGTGCTAGGTTTGCAAGGCTACCTGGTACTCACCACCTACAGTGCCGAGACCAGTCTGGGCATGCTGGTTTCGCTTTCGTTGTTACGTGAACTTGGCCCGGTGGTGACGGCCTTGCTGTTTGCCGGACGGGCGGGTTCAGCGTTAACAGCTGAAATTGGTCTGATGAAAGCCACTGAACAGCTCTCCAGTATGGAAATGATGGCGGTTGATCCGCTGCGCCGTGTGGTGTCACCGCGTTTCTGGGCCGGCTTTATCAGCATGCCGCTGCTCACGCTCATTTTCACTGCAGTGGGCATTGCTGGCGGGGCGCTGGTGGGCGTGAGCTGGAAGGGCATCGATCCGGGCTTCTTCTGGTCCGCGATGCAGAATGCGGTGGATTTCCGCAGCGATGTTATCAACTGCATTATCAAAAGCGCGGTCTTTGCCGTCACGGTAACCTGGATTGCGCTGTTCAATGGCTATGACGCCATCCCGACTTCCGAAGGGATCAGTCGGGCGACAACGCGCACCGTAGTGCATGCTTCATTAGCGGTACTCGGTTTGGATTTTGTGCTGACAGCACTGATGTTTGGGAATTGATGCAATGCAAAGCAAGAAAACGAAATCTGGGTAGGCGTCTTTATGCTGGCGGCACTGATTGCGCTGCTGTTCCTGAGTCTGCGCGTGGCCGATCTTAAGTCACTCGGCACCGAACCGACCTGGAAGCTCTACGCGACCTTCGACAATATCGGCGGCCTGAAAGTCAGCTCGCCGGTGAAAATAGGCGGCGTGGTGATTGGCCGCGTCACGGATATTTCGCTGGATGATAAAACCTTATCGCCGCGTGTCACTATGGATATCAGCGATGCCTATGCCGATAAAATTCCTGATACCAGTTCGCTGGCGATCCGCACACAAGGCTTGCTCGGTGAGCAGTTCCTTGCGCTAAATTTAGGTTTTGACGATCCTGAACTCGGTTCATCCATGCTCAAAGATGGCGGTACCCTGCGCGATACCAAATCTGCACTGGTGCTGGAAGATCTGATAGGTCAGTTCCTCTATAAGAGCGGCGACAATAAAAACGATAACCAAAAGCAGGACACGGAGAGTGCCCCTGCTTCAGCAGCACCTGCTACCACGGAATAAGAGAGGGTAAACACGATGTTTAAACGATTTCTGATGATTGCCATGCTGGCCATTGTGCCCCTGGCGGCGAATGCGGCGGATCAGAGCGATCCTTACAAGCAAATGAATGACGCGGCGGCGAAAACCTTTACCCGCCTGAAAAACGAACAGCCTAAGATCAAGCAGGACCCGAACTATCTGCGCGAAGTGGTGCGTCAGGAGTTACTGCCGTATGTACAAATCAAATATGCCGGTGCTTTAGTGCTGGGCCGTTATTACCGTGAAGCGACCCCAGCACAACGTGAGGCCTATTTCACCGCTTTCGGTGACTATCTGGCGCAGGCATACGGTCAGGCGCTGGCGCTCTATCATGGGCAGACCTACCAGATTCAGCAACCGCAGCCGATTGGCGATGCCAACATTGTGGCGATTCGCGTTACCATCCTTGATCCTAACGGACGCCCACCAGTGCGCCTGGATTTCCAGTGGCGTAAAAATAGCCAAACCGGTAACTGGCAGGCTTATGACATGGTGGCTGAAGGCATCAGTATGATCACCACCAAGCAAAATGAGTGGAGTGATTTACTGCGCACCAAAGGCATCGACGGTTTGACCGCGCAGTTGAAAACCTATGCTGCTCAACCCATTACTCTGGATAAACAGCAATAATGAGCGAACCGTTACGCTGGCAGCGTTCTGCCAGCACGCTGGCCTTAAGCGGCAAGCTGGATCGTGACACGTTACTGGCACTATGGCAGGAGCGTGACACCGCGATGGTCGATATCGCCACCATTGATGTTGCCGGGTTGCAACGTGTCGATTCAGCAGGTTTAGCGCTGTTGGTTCATTTGCGTGAAATTGCGCGAGCGCAAGGCAGTGCACCGGTTTTCACCGGTATCAACGACAAACTCCAGTCTTTAATCACGCTGTATAACCTGCAGCAGATTATTGTTTCTGCGGAAAAAATCGCCTGATATTGACTTAAAGCGTTTAAGCCCCTGGTATTTTCGGGGGCTTTTGCGTATTTAAGAGTCTGGTGCTTTCCTCTAAGATATCCGCCTTATTATTATTAAGTGAAGCAATGAGCGATGGAAAATAGTGAAGTTCAGGCCGTGCTGATGCAGGCATTAGCATTAGATGAAGTACACGTACTCAGCAACGATGGCAGCCATTTTCAGGTGATCGCGGTCGGTGAGATGTTCGGTGAATTGAGCCGTGTGAAGAAACAGCAGGCTGTGTATGCGCCGCTGATGGAATACATTGCGGATAACCGTATTCATGCGGTTTCCATTAAAACTTATACCCCAGCTGAGTGGGCGCGTGACCGTAAACTCAACGGTTTCTAAGCGTCGCACGGGCTGTTTTGTTGATAGATAATTGAGAGCCTTTAATGGACAAATTTCGTGTGCAAGGCCCCACCCGTTTAAGTGGTGAAGTGACCATTTCCGGGGCGAAGAATGCTGCGCTGCCGATTCTGTTTGCTGCGCTGCTGGCAGAAGAGCCGGTAGAGATTCAGAACGTGCCGAAGCTGCGTGATATCGATACCACCATGAAGCTGCTGAGCCTGCTGGGCGCACGCGTGGAACGTAATGGTTCGGTTCATGTTGATGCTCGCGAAGTTAATGTCTTCAGCGCGCCTTATGACCTGGTGAAAACCATGCGCGCGTCGATTTGGGCGCTGGGTCCACTGGTTGCGCGTTTTGGTCAGGGGCAGGTTTCACTGCCTGGCGGCTGTGCGATTGGCGCACGTCCAGTTGATCTGCATATTACTGGCCTTGAGCAACTGGGTGCGGAAATTAAACTGGAAGAAGGTTACGTCAAAGCTTCCGTTAATGGCCGTCTGAAGGGCGCGCACATTGTGATGGATAAAGTCAGCGTAGGCGCGACTGTGACCATTATGAGTGCAGCCACGTTGGCAACGGGCATCACCATCATTGAGAATGCCGCGCGCGAGCCAGAGATTGTCGATACGGCAAACTTCCTCAACACGCTGGGCGCAAAAATCAGTGGTGCGGGCACCGATAAAATCACCATCGAGGGCGTTGAGCGCTTGGGTGGCGGTGTGTACCGCGTACTGCCAGACCGTATCGAAACCGGTACTTTCCTGGTGGCAGCGGCGATTTCACGTGGCAAGGTGGTGTGCCATAAAGCACAACCTGACACCCTGGATGCGGTGCTGGCTAAACTGCGTGATGCCGGTGCGGAAATCGAAACCGGTGAAGACTGGATCAGCCTCGACATGCACGGCAAGCGCCCGAAAGCAGTTAACATCCGCACTGCGCCACATCCGGGCTTCCCAACGGATATGCAGGCCCAGTTCACCTTGCTGAATATGGTGGCGGAAGGGACCGGTGTGATCACCGAAACCATCTTCGAAAACCGTTTCATGCACATCCCTGAGCTGATTCGCATGGGCGGACACGCAGAAATCGAGAGCAACACTGCGATTTGCCATGGAGTTGAAACCTTGTCGGGCGCACAGGTGATGGCGACCGATTTGCGTGCTTCAGCGAGCCTGGTGCTGGCAGGTTGTATCGCCGAGGGTTCTACGCTGGTTGATCGTATTTATCACATCGACCGCGGTTATGAGCATATCGAAGATAAGCTGAAAGCCATGGGTGCAAACATCGAGCGCGTCAGCGGCGAATGATGTAAGCCAACGGCTTGAGTAGAAACCAGTCACGGTCACGTGGCTGGTTTTTTTTGTTTTAGGGATCTCAAATATCGTGAGGATCCTTGTTGGATCGTATGCGCTTCTTGCGATCCAACAGGCGTGAAGTGACGGGATCGTAGTAGCGACTGGGCCAGATCTCTGCAGGATGAACGCCGATCTCATTGGCGATCAGCCATTCTCCCTTGGGCCAGGGCCGTGATAACGCGTTCGACAGGGTCGAAGAGTTAAGCCCTGAATTGCGCGACAGTTCGGCCATTGAAGTGCCTTTCTTACGCAGTGCCGCAATGATATCTGCCGGGTGCCAGTCCTGTTTCCTTGCTTTCATAACCTTCTGCTCCTTGTCCATGTTATGACTTATCTCTGCCGCATTTACGCTTCCATTTCAGAGATATTTGGAAAAAACAGAGTGTTTATAGCAAATAATTTCCGTAAGTTTCCAGTAATTGTCATGGAATAACATGAAACTGCGCATTGTTTCGCAAATGCACTGCAACAAATGTAAGGGATAGGGAGGAAATAACAGGGAAGGGGAGAAGATAAACGGGGCGATGACACCCCGCCTGGATCATCAGAAATCGCGCTGTACCGACATGTGCGCCAAGGCTTCGAGTGCGCTGCGCCAAGGTGTTTCTGGCAGCGCTTGCAGGGCGGCGATAGCTTTGTCCGCCTCCTCTTCTGCACGTCTGCGCGTCCATTCCAGCGAACCGGTCTGCTGCATGGCAACCAGTACGGGCTCCAGCAAGTGACGGCCATTGCCTTCTTCAATCGCCTTACGGATCATCTGTGCCTGCTCAGGCGTGCCGTTATGCATTGCATGTAACAGCGGCAGCGTGGGTTTGCCTTCGCTCAGGTCATCACCTGTGTTTTTACCCAAGGTTTCACCGTCGGCACTGTAATCGAGTAAATCGTCGATTAACTGGAAAGCGGTGCCCAGATAGCGTCCATAATCCTGAAGCGCTTTTTCTTGCTGTGGCGTGGCTTCTGCCAGAATCGCTGAGGCTTGTGATGCCGCTTCAAACAGGCGCGCGGTTTTACTGTATATCACACGCATATAGCTCTCTTCGGTGATATCAGGATCGTTGCAGTTCATTAACTGCAACACTTCGCCTTCCGCGATCACGTTAACTGCTTCAGACATCAGCGCGAGGATCTTTAACGATCCCATGCTGGTCATCATCTGGAAAGCGCGGGTGTAAATAAAATCGCCGACCAGCACGCTGGCAGCGTTACCGAACGCGGCGTTAGCGGTGGCTTTGCCACGGCGCATATCGGATTCATCCACCACATCGTCATGTAGCAACGTGGCGGTGTGGATAAATTCGATCAGCGCCGCGTTGGTGATATGCAGCGATCCTTGATAATTCAGCGCGCGTGCAGATAGCACAGCGATCATCGGACGGATGCGTTTGCCACCCCCGCTGATGATGTAATAGCCCAACTGATTGATCAGTGAGACTTCCGAATTCAGCTGGTCGAGGATGGTCTGGTTGACGGCCGCCATGTCCTGGGCGGTTAATTCATTAATCTGTTCTAAGTTCATTCGTCTGTTCAGCTTTGACTCGTTTTTTGCATGGTAAGCGCTTTTACACAGCGTGAGTTCAGGTAATCTGTTACTGATTGTACTTGAAAAATCGGGCTTAGAAACATTTGCATTCGTTCTGCGCTTTTTTTCTGCAAGAGAGTGCAAAGTGCTCTTGTCTTCTCCTGGAGATTTGCGTAGAATTCGCGCCCTATTGTGAATATTTATCGCGCCGCCTGATGAATAGAAAGGCATGCGCAGAAGCGGAGTTTTATATGTACGCGGTTTTCCAAAGTGGTGGTAAACAACACCGAGTAAGCGAAGGTCAGACCGTTCGCTTGGAAAAGCTGGACATCGCAACCGGCGAAACTATTGAGTTCGACCAGGTTCTGATGATTGCAAATGGCGAAGACGTGAAAATCGGCGCGCCACTGGTATCAGGCGGTGTGATCAAGGCAGAAGTTGTTGCTCACGGTCGTGGCGAGAAAATTAAGATCGTTAAGTTTCGTCGTCGTAAACACTACCGTAAGCAAGCTGGTCACCGTCAGTGGTTCACTGATGTGAAAATCACTGTGATCGGCGCGTAAGAGGAGATCTGACAAATGGCACATAAAAAGGCTGGTGGCTCGACTCGTAACGGTCGCGACTCCAATGCAAAACGTCTGGGTGTTAAGCGTTTCGGTGGTGAATCTGTTCTGGCAGGTAGCATCATCGTTCGTCAGCGTGGCACCAAATTCCACGCTGGTACCAATGTAGGTTGTGGTCGTGACCACACCCTGTTTGCTACCGCAGACGGCAAAGTACAATTCGAAGTTAAAGGTCCAAACAACCGTAAGTACATCAGCATCGTTGCTGAATAAGGTTGTTGTGCCGCAGACGGTTAACGTCTGAACACACGAATGGAAGGCCCCGCAGCTTTGCGGGGCTTTTTACATTCTGCCGCAGGTTGCGGGATTCCCTCTGACCTTACCGCGCAGTTTGCTGTACAATTACTGTACACATGGTTTTGCCTATCTTGTATTATCCGCCGCCGGTCAGCGCAGAAGACCCTGGCGGACCCGTTTGTAGCGCTTTAACTGCTGCGAACGACAGCGTGACGGAGAAAGAAAATGAAGTTTGTTGATGAAGCGACGATCCTTGCGGTGGCAGGTGACGGCGGTAATGGTTGCGTCAGCTTCCGCCGCGAAAAATACATTCCTCGTGGCGGCCCGGATGGCGGCGACGGCGGTGACGGCGGTGACGTTTATCTGCTCGCCGATGAAAACCTTAACACCCTGATCGATTATCGCTTCGAGAAATCTTTCCGTGCCGAACGTGGCCAGAATGGCCAGAGCCGTGACTGCACCGGTAAACGCGGTAAAGATATCATCGTTAAAGTCCCGGTCGGCACACGTGTCATTGACCAGGGCACCGGTGAAACGCTGGGTGATATGACGCGCCATGAGCAGAAGCTGATGGTTGCTAAAGGCGGCTGGCACGGCCTGGGTAACACCCGTTTCAAATCTTCGGTGAACCGTAGCCCGCGTCAGAAGACCATGGGTACCCCGGGTGAGAAGCGTGACCTGCAGCTGGAGCTGATGCTGTTGGCTGACGTGGGTATGCTGGGTTTGCCAAATGCGGGTAAATCGACCTTTATTCGTTCTGTTTCGGCTGCTAAACCCAAAGTGGCGGATTATCCGTTTACCACGCTGGTTCCAAGCCTTGGTGTTGTGCGTATGGACAGCGAAAAGAGCTTTGTTGTTGCGGATATCCCTGGTCTGATTGAAGGCGCAGCGGATGGTGCAGGTCTCGGCATTCGCTTCCTGAAGCACCTTGAGCGCTGCCGCGTATTGCTGCACCTGATCGACCTTGCGCCAATTGACGAGTCCGATCCGGTGGAAAACGCCCGCATCATTCTGGGTGAGCTGGAGAAATACAGCGCTAAGCTGTTCCAGAAGCCTCGCTGGCTGGTGTTTAACAAATGTGACCTGCTGAGCCCTGAAGAAGCGGAAACCCGCGCTAAAGCGGTTGTGGAAGCATTAGGCTGGGAAGATAAATACTATCTGATTTCTGCGGCCAGCCATGATGGCGTGAAAGATCTTTGCTGGGACGTGATGACCTTCATCATTGAGAACCCGAAAGAAGCCGAAGAAGAAGCGAAAGAGCCGGAGAAAGTGGCCTTCATGTGGGATGACTATCACCGCGAAGCCATGGAAAACGCTCAGGAAGTGGAAGAAGACGAAGACTGGGATGACGACTGGGACGAAGAGGACGACGAAGGCGTCGAAATCATTTACCAGCGTTAATCGCACAGTAAAAAAGCGGCCAGATGGCCGCTTTTTTTATGGTGGGTACTGTGTGTGCAATCATCTGATACTGCGCTCGATCTAACCCTCTCCCTATGGGAGAGGGTTAGGGTGAGGGCATCCGACCACACAGCACTACCCCAACACCGCCACCGTCAGGCGTGACGTACAGCACAGCTGGTCGCGACCATTCCGGATCTCTATCTCCCAGCTCTGATTGCGTGCGCCCAAATGCAGAGGGCGGCAAATGCCACGCACTTCACCGCTGCTCACCGCGCGATGATGACTGGCACTGACCTCGATCCCCACCACGCTTTTACCTTCTTCCACGCTCAGATAACCCGCAATCGATCCCATCGACTCTGCCAGCACCACCGAAGCGCCGCCGTGTAGCAGGCCAAATGGCTGCTGTGTGCGGGCATCCACCGGCATGGTGGCTTCGAGGTAATCGTCGCCGATCACCGTGAACACAATACCGACGTGCGCCACCAGCGAGTTATCGCCCAGGGTATTTAGCGTGGACAGATCGATCGTTTTTTTCCAGATTGCCATGTCAGGATCCCAGCGTTGCACCACCGTCGACCACAATATCCTGCAGCACCACATGGCTGGCAAGATCCGAGGCCAGGAACAGGATGTTGTTCACGATCTCTTGGGGTTTGGCGATCTTACGCAGTGGGATCCCTAGCTTGTACTGATCCTGGAAGCCATTGATCATCTCTTGCTCGGCTTCCGGCGTATGCCACAAGCTGCGCTGCATATCGGTATCAGTGGAGCCTGGAGAAACAATGTTGCAGCGTACGCCCAGCGGTGCCATTTCCAGGCCGACGGTGAGGCACAGGCTGCGCAGCGCCGCTTTAGAAGCGCCATACGCCGACATGCCTAAACGTGGGGCATGCGCCGCGTTAGAGGCAATGGTCACGATGGCGCCTGCGCGCTGCTGACGGAATACCGGCAGCGTCTGCTGAAACATATTGAAGGCACCACCGGCATTGACGGCCAGGCAGGCTTGCCAGTCTTCAAACGCCAACTCTTCGGTGCTACCGATGCGCAGAATCCCCGCACCGTTCACTAACACGTCAAGATGGGGCTGATCGACCAGCAGGCGCTGGCACACGGCTTTGACTTCCGCTGCATTCGCCACATCCATCACCTGAGTGGTAAACGGATACTCCGCTTGATCGAAACGCAGATCGAAGCCGATCACCTGTGCACCAGCCTGATGGAATGCCAGGGCAGTGTGGTAGCCAATCCCTTTACCCGCGCCGGTTACCCAAACGATCTTTCCGCTGAAATCGAAGGAAGCACTCATTTGTTTGGCACCCGTGACAGCAGCGCCCACCAACCATCGATGCTCGGATTTTTTGCCAGACTGACGAAATCGATATCGTTATGGACCTGGCGCCAGCGCGCCGCCAGCGCCATCACACGCACGGAATCAAGACCGTAGTCGATAAGGTTCTCGTCATCTTCCGGCACATCGTCATCCTCCAGCAGCGGCAGAATCAGTGCGCGCAGGTCATCTTTGCTCAACGGAAGCGGCATCAGATCGGCGGTCATCACCACTTTACCGCTGCGTCCTGCGGTGTAAGTCAGCGCCATCATATGCTCTTCGCGGCTGAAGTCGGCCAGCGCATCCGCCACCATAAACGGCTGGATGTTACGCATGAAGGCATCTGTTGCGGTCGTCAGGCAGCCGATATGGGCATAGACGCCGGTAATGATCAGCTGATCGCGGCCCATCTCTTGCAGGATCGACTCCAGCGGTGAGCGCACAAAGGCGCTGTAGCGCCATTTTGTCAGAACCTGATCGTCCTGATCCGGTGCCAGTGCATCCACGATCTTTTGCTGCTCCGGGTGTTTATTCAGGCCCGGTCCCCACATGTCGTTGAGCAGCGCGCGATCGGCATCGCTCTGTTCATTCGGCTGTGCGGTGTAAAACACAGGAATGCCCTGCGCTTTGCAGTAGGCGCGCAGGCGAGCGATATTCTCGACTACTTGATCGATCAGCGGGCTGTTCTCACCCCAAAAGTTCAGGAAGTAAGCCTGCATATCATGAATGAGTAAAGCAGCACGCTGCGGCTCAACGGTCCATTTCACCTTGTTGGTTGGCAGTTCAGCTGCCGCTGGCAGCGCGTAAGAGTTCAGTTTTGGAATAGCCATTACAATCTCCGGAACAGGTCAGGCTTGCGCTTGTTGGTCAGCAAGCTGTTGGCGTAAACGTTTTTTATCCACCTTGCCGACGGGGGTCAGCGGCAGGGCATCTACGCAAGTAATACGATCGGGTAACTTAAACTCGGCCACGCCAAGTTCACGCAAATGGCGGCGTAGTGCCACCGCTTTGATCGGCTGGCTGGCGACAATAAAGGCGCAGCTCTTTTCGCCCATCAGTTCATCATTCATCGACACCAGCGCAGCGTGGATCACATCAGGATGACGTTGCAGCAGGTTCTCGATCTCTTCAGCCGCGATCTTTTCGCCACCACGGTTGATCTGATCTTTCTCGCGGCCCTGCACGGTGATGTAGCCTTGAGCATTGATCTCGATGAGATCGCCGGAGCAGTAAAACCCGTTGGCATCAAAGCTGGCGGCGTTATGCTCCGGGCTGTTGTAGTAGCCGCGGAAGGTATAAGGGCCTCGCGTCATCAGACGGCCGATACTGCCCGTGGGCAGTGGATTACCCTGTTCATCGGCTACCCAGACTTCATCGTCTTCAGAAATAGGGCGGCCCTGCGTGGTCAGAATGGTTTGTTCGTCATCGCCAAAGCGGGTGTAGTTCACCAGGCCCTCTGCCATGCCAAACACCTGCTGTAACCGGCAGCCAATTTCGGTCTGAATGCGACGCGCCAGAGTCTCACCTAATTTAGCCCCACCCACCTGAATACGTTGCAGTGATGCCAGCTGCTTGTTGCTTCCCCATTCCTGAATGGCTTGCAACCACAGGCTGACGGCAGGCGGCACTAAACCGGTATCGGTCACCTGGTGCTGCTCAATCAGCGGGAAACAGAGTGTCGCGCTGGGATCGGCGGCGAGGATCACCTGACCCCCCGCATAGAACACGCCGAGTGAACCCGGCGAACTCATCGCAAAGTTGTGTGGTGCAGGCAGGGCAATCAAATAGCGCGTATCAGCCGTGACTTCGCAGATATCGTCGCTGGCACGAATACTGTAGTAGTAATCGTTATGCGTGCGCGGAATCAACTTCGGCGTGCCAGTGCTGCCGCCCGAGAGCTGGAAAAATGCCACTTCATCGGCTGCGGTTGGCGTGGCCTGATAATCGCCCGCCGCTTCGGCCATCAACGCTTCAAGGGTATTTTCTGGCTGATTATCGTTACGCAGGATCACCTGCTGAAGTGAAGGCTGCGCAGCACAGAGTGCACCGATAAAATTATCGTCGGCAAACAGTGCATGGCTGCGATCGGCAATCAGCAGCTTGGGTTGAATCTGTGATGCGTAGGCAGTCAGTTCAGTGCGCTGATGGCTATACAGCGCGAACACAGACGCCACGCCGAGCTTAAACAAGGCGAAGACCGTGACATAGAACTCCGCAACGTTGCCCAGCTGGACTAATGCGGTGTCGCCCCGTTGCAAACCACGGCGCTGTAAGGCCGCCGCGAGGTTGTCACTCAACGTATCCAGTTGGCGATAGCTGATCTGACGGTCACCGTCGATGACCGCAATCGCATCGTTGTCTTTGTGACGCGCCAAAATGTCGGTCATGGGGACATCGAGCCAATAGCCTTTTTCGCGGTAGCGTGCGGCTAAGTCGTCTGGCCAACGGGTATAGGGAATGCTCATCATCTTTCCTTTATTGCAGTCCAAATGCGCGCAACATGGTATCCAGCTTCACGCCGGTTTCGCGCCATTCTGATTCAGGTTGGGAGTCGGCCACGATGCCGGCTCCGGCAAACAGGCGTACCCGCGCACCGTGCACCGTGCCGCAGCGAATTGTCACCACCCACTCGCCATTGCCTTCACTGTCACACCAGCCGACGATGCCGCCAAACAGTTGGCGATCGAAAGGTTCCAACTGCTGAATCAGCTGTTGGGCACGTTGGTGTGGGAAGCCGCTCAATGCTGGTGTTGGGTGCAACAAGCAGGCTAGCGACAGGGCGTTTTCATGCTCATCCTGCACTTCGCCGTCGATTTGCGTTGCGAGGTGCCACAAGGTCGCGGTGGTGATCAGGGAGGGCACGGTCGGCACCGATAGCAGTCGGCTACGCGGCTGCAGTGTGTCACGCATCGCATCTGTGACCAGCTTGTGTTCGTGACGATCTTTGCCAGAGTCCATCAGCGTATTGCCCGCCGCACGATCTTGCTGGCTATCGTCATGATGACGGCGAGCAGAACCCGCCAGTGGACATGAGCTAAAATCACGCCCCTGTTTACGCAGCATCAGTTCTGGGCTGGCGCCCACCAGTGCTCCGCCTTGCGGCAGCGGCAGATGGAAGTGATAGCTGTTGGGGTTCTGGGCAATCACGCGCTGCATCAGTGCGGCATTATCGACCGGTTGTTCGGTGACGATATCCATCAAACGCGACAGCACCACTTTATCAAGGTCACCACGCTGAGTTGCCGACACGGCATCCGCCACCATTTGGGTGAAGACATCGTGGTCGGGTACTGCCATACGGCGACGCACCTGTGGCAGTTCACTCACGGCTGAGGGTAAGGCATTTTGCAGATCGGCGCGGTTAAACGTCTGGTAAGACTCAGGGATAAACAGCGCAGCGGGTTGGCTGACATCAAACGGGATCGCGCCGACCAAAATCGGATTGTTAATCCCCT